>CBDVDB010000027.1:0-16568 GCA_965372625.1 uncultured Nitrospinaceae bacterium | reverse complement strand
CAAATGAAAACGGGCTTACGGCCGGGTTGGAGAAGCCGGATTGATAAGCGCCAAAAAGGGAACCACCCCCGGAACCTCCCCTCTTCGAACCCCACAAGAAATAGAAGAGAAAATCCTGTATATCCGCCGTCATTACCATTTAGGCCAGTTAAGAATTTCCTGGTTCCTGAAGCGGTATCACGGGATTAAAATTTCTGATGGTGGGTATATTGACCTGAAGTTTAAGTAAAAGGCAGAGCGGGTGAATTTACATTAAACAGGTGCCATATATTCTGGATCATTATTCCTCGGCAAATTTAATATCTTAAACCTTGAGAAAATCGACCCTTCAACCTATTAAGTGTAACTTAGTAGGGCTTCACTGGATTGGACAGGAAATATCATTTTTTATTGGGGAGTTATGAGTGAAGGGAAAATCAGCAATACTTTTAATAAGGCGATAATAAGGTATTCTTACCCGACCCTAAAAATTCAGCTAAAATTTTGAAACGGATCTATGACTAACAGTTAGTAGGTTTATATTTACTTGGATATGAAAAGGCCTTTTATACAAAGAAGTTTTGCATGGCAGGAACATTTGGAATAATTTTAAAAAGGCTATAGTAAGGTTGCCTAGACAAAAACCCCTAAAATCATTATGGCCCTCTTCATCCCCCACAGATGCCCGAAATGCTTTGCGAGCGTGACGCCGCTTGTTCCTCAAAAGGTTTGGAAAGAAACTTCACCCTAGCGTCAGGGGGTCACGGGTCCTGATTGAACCAGCGTGCCGAAGGCGCGGGCTTCGGACATGAGGCTGTCCACTTGGATCGTCCAGGCCGAAGTGATGGGCAAACCCGCGGCACGAAGGCCCCGCGCCGTCCAGACATTGCAGGTTTTAAACACGTGATAGGTCTCCCGCGACAGGTAGAAACGGCTTTTGCCGTACAATCCGGGACGCAGCGATATGGCCTGACCAGCGTCATCCTTGGCGTAGCTCTCCGCGAAGTAGCGGCACAATAGTTCGAATCCCGGTTCCGAGAGCTCGATCTTGACGATTTCGCGGTTGGTAAAGTAATCGGTCACGGACCCGTTGAAAGTGGCGATGTGCAGGACGCTCTCGGTGGGCCACAAGGCGGCCTTGAGGGTGATCCCAAAGTGCGGGTCCGGATCCTGGTAGTAATCTCGGTCCCCCCAGCCCACCTCCAGGTACTCGCTATCTGGGAAGTCCTTGTGCTCTGGCCAGACGCCGTCGGGGATATCCGCGCGTTTCACAATAATGCCGGCGTGCCAGCCTTGGTTCACCAGATAGATGGAGCGGGTGGGTGCGTTCTTCGCCGGAGGAAACAGGTCCTGGACTTGCGTGCCACAGGCCACACAGGCAGAAACCACAACCATTAAAAACGATATATTCAGGCGCGTGGTTTTCATAAATTTTGGAAACATATGGAGCACGGCGAAGATGAGTATGCGGCTGATGGTCTTGAAATAGGGTGGTGAACGCATAAACCCCTCCATCTATATAGACCCAAACGAAGGAGGAATATTCGCATAATTTGGCTTTTTGGGGCCTTAAAGGTGGGGAAAGCAGGAATATTGAGCATTTAATCGGATCAATATTGTTATGAGGACGAATATAAAAATCATACGGACTTTGCCCTTATAAAAGAAGGGACTTAAAATGAATAATGATTTTCAGGATGCCCTGGATGCTTTTAAAAGAGACGATTGCGAGACTGCCTACAAGATTTTGTTGCGACTTGCGGAGCACGGTGATCCTAAAGCGCAATTCTTTCTGGGTGAATTATATTTCGTTGGGAAAGGAGTCCAACAAGATTACGGTGAAGCCGCAGGTTGGTACCGGCTTGCAGCAGAACAGGGGGTTGCGGGTGCACAATGCAACTTGGGTGAAATGTTATCTAAAGGATTAGGAGGCCAACAGGACTGCGAAGAAGCAGCTAAGTGGTTCAAACTTGCCGCTGAACAGGGTCATGCCAATGCTCTACAGAATCTCGAAGTAATTAAAGCTGCTGAGTAAGCTGAACAGTACCAAATTTATCCGCAAGACAGCAAAAACCGAGCCCTCATTTCCAAAGCTCTCCCGCCTTGCCTATATGATTTTTTACGGTTTCTATTCACAGTTTTCAGGGGAGGAGGGCAAGCGTGGAATTTGGCAGAAACCTTGAGGAGGAACGCCCAAAGCGCTGTTGAACTTGCTGGACATGTTTTGGAATGCGATCAAACCGGTAAGCTCGACGATTCCATCCTCATCAAAATACTGCTTAAGTCGATCCATCCAGGCATCGTCAACCTGAAAATCTGACCGGGTGATTGCTTCGGCATACTCCAGGGCCGCACGCGGAGAAGAGGATCAACGCTGCGCATGGGTGGGATGAGCTTGGAAAAGGTGGATTAACCCAGAAACGTAACAAAAAGGGCAAGGGGCCTGAGTGGATGGCCAAGACTTCCTCTAAAGAGCCCTTTCTTATCAAAGGCCAGGAAACCCCTATTGATATGTCAAAGATACAAAAGGGAGATGCCATCCCCGGGTGGCTGTTGGCCCGGTCGAAAGGCTCAAGGGGAGATATCACCGCGGCCGCAAAATATGACAAGGGTAAAGGCCAGTGGACTTTAGAACTGAGTCGAAAACTAGTGACTGATGATCCCGAACATGACATGCAGTTTGGTGACTTCTCCAAAACCTACTACTTTGGCATTGCCGTCTGGGAGAACGACCGGCTTTATGGTCACGCCAGGGTCATAAAACCTATTGCCCTGAAGTTTAAGTAAAAGGTGGGGCGGGTGAATTTACATTAAACAGGTGCCAAGTGCCTCACTTTCATTAAGCATCATCCGGCAGGGTTACGTTGAAGGTAGCCCATACAGGAAGATGGTCTGATAATTCCCTAACCTTTCTGGGATGCCAAAACTTGGTAAAAACTGGCCCATTTTGATGCCAAGAGATCATTTCAGGTCGTCCCCGGAGCAGGTGCCTATGTTTGAATCAGAAGAACATTGCACATCCGTTAAAAAGATTCTCGGCGTTTTCCTGACGTTGATGCTCATCGGTTCCTGTGTTTCCGGGAAAGATCTACCACGCGAAAGCCCGAGTCCGGATAGACCTGTAAATCCTGTGAAAATTCATGTCTGGCAGGGGGGAGACACCCGCCAGCGCCAAAAAATACATATTTTCATCGAGCAAATTTTAAAGAAAAGGGATTTTAATATTAGTGATTATAATAACGCCGATATCCTTGTGGCCATTCGCGATGTAACCGATGACGAGTTACCTTCTCATGCCGTGGCATCCTATCAAAAAAAAAGAGTCGTTCACGTCCAAATAATAGTAGTTGATGGTATGAATAAAGACTTATTGCCGGATATCAAAGGAGTAGAATCCCGAATTATGGAAAGTATACGTGAAGAAATCGCTAAGGAAGATAAGTTAACCAATATAAACCCCCCATTGGCCGAAAGCTATTTTCTATACTTGGATCTTTTTTAAATTCGCTTTGGATTGATTTCGGGGTGAACGAAAGAAGGGAATCTTGCCAGCGTCTTTGAAACTTAAATTCGATCCCTTTCGTGCTATATTAGCCTCATCAATTGGCTGAAATCACCCGGTACTTATTTGGCCGAGACAAAGATTCCTGGCCTCAAAAATTATGGATTAGGTCCAGGTTTAATTATTTGAATTTGCGAGGGTGCCTGCCATGCGAACACCTCACATTATTTCCAAGTTTGGTTTGAAGACCAAACTCATTCTATTGATGGTTGGGGTCGGTGTTTTTCCCCTTATTCTGGGAATGCTTTTTTCATATTCTCAGGCGAATAAATCTCTTCATGACGTCATCGGTTCAAACTTCCAAGCTCTGGCGTATGAGACCGCCGACAAAGTCAACTTAATAATAAATGAAGAGATATTAAGAAATATTCGCATTGCCGATTTCCCTGGGATTATTCAGTCCGTCCGGGAACAGAACACCAAAAATCAAGGACTCAATGATTCGCTGAAGGCATCGCATTTCTTCAATGAATCCCTGGAATGGAGTCATCATGTGTATGGAGTGCATCCGCTTCTCGAAAACAAGGGGAGCCTTGCCTTGAAAACATCAATGAACGAATTTACTCCCTCAAACGAATCTACACACGCGGTTTTTGTCACCGATCGAAAGGGCGTGTTAGTCTCGAGTATCAATTTCTATCCCGATTTTGTGAACCCTCGATGGAGTTTATCAAAAAAAAGCCAGACAGAAAGTCTTGTATATCTCAGTGGGGTTTTCCTTGATCCGAAATCCAATAAACACGTGTTCCAAATTTCCATTCCCGTTATAGATCGATTAGAACAAAACCTGGGAACTTTGCACCGGGTTTATTCCGCCAAGAAATTTTTCTCCGCCTTGCTGGGAACCGTTCACTTCGGGAAAACAGGGCACGCGATGATTATCGATTCAACAGGTACTGTCATTGACTGTCCCGTACTGCCCACCGGTTATCGATTATCCAACATGAACCTTGTGAAGAGAGTCACTGGCTCGCAACCGGGTTGGGCTCAAACGCAGGGGGATGGTCATGGCAATCGGGATCAATCGATCATCGGTTTTTCTCCTCTGTTTGAAACCAACTCAGTCCTGATAAATTCTAAAGGGAAGCCATGGCACATTTTTGTCTGGCAAGCTTCGGATGAATTGTTCGCACCCACAAGAAAATTACTGACTTGGATGGCCTTTGCTGGAACATTTTTGGTCGTGTTGCTGGTTCTGATGGGGACCTATGCTTCAAATCGAATAACAAAGCCCATCCGAAAATTACAGGAAGCCACAACCCGAATCGGGCGCGGAGATATGCTGGTGAGGGTGTCGGTGGATTCCGGAGGGGAAATAGGCGAATTGGCGGAATGTTTCAACAAAATGACTCAAACCTTGAAAGCGACCCGACTTTCCGAACAGAATCACTTAGATCGGCTCCAACAGGCGCTGGCAAATTTGAAAGAGAGCGAGATGCGCCTCCAGGCGATCATGGAAAACGCATTGGATAGTATCATGACCATCGATGAAAAAGGCATCATCCAAACGTTCAACCCTGCGACCGAAAAGATCTTTGGTTATAAGGCTTCAGAGGCGATAGGCAAGTCCGTCAATCTGCTGATGCCCGAGCCCGACAAAAGCCAACATGATGAATATATTCAAAGATATTTACGCACCGGCGTTGCCAAAATCATTGGTTTCGGAAGAGAGGTCTATGGATTACGTAAGGACGGTTCGGTATTTCTAATGGAACTTGCTGTTAGCGAAATGCATTTGGAAGGGAGGAGGCAATTCATAGGCATCGTCCGTGACCTCAGTGAGCGTAAGCAGGCGGAGGAAGAATTTAAAAAGCACAGCGAAGAGATCAAGAGCCTGTCTAAATTTCCTTCCGAAAACCCCAGCCCGGTCTTACGCGTGGGAGACGACGGAACAGTGCTTTACGCCAATGCTCCTGCTTTGTCTTTATTGGGTCCTGGAAACAACCAAATCGGCGGTCCTATAGCATCCTATTTCCGGCCAGTCATCTCCAGGGCACTGGAGTCAAACCTAAGCAAAGAAAGTGAGGTCAATCTCAAAAACCGGATTTTCTCCTTTGAAGTCATGCCCGTGGTGGATGCAAACTACGTTAATATTTACGGACGAGACATCACGGAACGTAAACAGGCGGAGGATGAGGTAAGAAATTCTCGTGAACAGTTACGCAACCTGAGCCGCAAACTGCAATCCATTCAGGAAGAAGAGCGGTCACGTATTGCCCGGGAAATTCACGACGAACTGGGTCAAGCATTGACCGCTTTGAGCCTGGATCTGGCTTGGATAGAGAGAAGGCTTCCTCAAGAACAGGATTCCATCTTAATTAAAATTGGTTCGATGATTCCATTCATCGATGCCACTATCAAGAGAGTTCAAAGGATCGCCACCGAATTGCGCCCTGAAATATTGGATATGCTCGGCCTGTGCGACGCCCTAAAATGGCAAACCAAAGAATTTAAAAAACGAACGGGAATTCAATGTGAATTAACCTTGCACCCCAAAAAAATCCATTTGGATCCGGACCGTTCGACGACTTTTTTTAGAATCTACCAGGAAGCCCTGACCAATGTGGCTCGCCACGCCGATGCAAGTGAGGTTTTTGCATCTTTTAAGCAAAATCAAAACCAATTGGAACTGGAAGTCAGGGACAATGGGAAAGGGATCGAGGAAGACCAGATATCCAACATCAAATCATTAGGTCTGACAGGGATTTATGAACGCGCTCTCCCTTGGGGAGGCACGGTCCTCATCAAGGGCCGCCCGGGGAAGGGCACAACGATAACCGTTCGCATTCCAATCAATCCATCATGAAAGATTTCAGCAAAGACAAAATCAAATTAATCATTGCGGACGATCATGCGGTGGTACGGAAGGGTTTGATCCAGATCCTCTCGGAAACCTCCGATATAAAGGTGATCGCGGAAGTTGAAAATGGAAACGACCTGATCGAAAAGATCAGGGAAATACAGGTCGATGTCGCGCTGATAGATGTCGGCATGCCAGGGAAAAGCGGGTGGGACGTGTTGAATCAGTTGAGGGCCGAGTTCCCAGAACTGCCGGTGATGGTTTTGAGCATATCCCCCGAGGAAGATTACGCGGTCAAATTCTACAAAGCTGGAGCGTCCGCCTATTTGCACAAGACCAGCGCCCCATCACAACTGGTGGAAGCGATTCGGAAAGTGGCTCGGGGGGGCAAGTATGTCACTCCAGAAATCGCCGAAAAACTGGCCTACAACGTGGACTCCAGCATCGAAAAAAAACCACACGATACCTTGTCACCGCGGGAATTTCAGATTTTATGCCTGATCGCCTCAGGGAAAACGGTGAAAGAAATCGCTACCGAACTTTCTCTGAGCGGTCCCACCATTAGTACTTACAGGACACGTATCCTGGAAAAGATGGAAATGCATAGCAATGCGCAGTTAACCAATTATGCCTTCAAAAACAAATTAATCGATTGAACCTCTGTTTCACCATCCTCTTCCGTTATTTTTCCGAGTTCCACCCTGTCATTCAATAAACGACAAGGCCACTCTCCGGCGATTACAAAATTTAAATAGTTTCAACGATACCCCGCCAGAATCAAACTCCTATATTAAAAGAAACCTGATGATTCAGCGGTCCATCAGCAATTATGGGGTGGGCTAAGAATCTAGCTTCCATTTCTAGAACTGTCAGCAAGACGAAATTCCAAAACCAGTTCGCATCCATACCAAACTCTAATGAAAAACTTCGCTAAAGAAAAAATCAAATTAATCATTGCCGATGATCATGCGGTGATGCGAAAGAGTTTGATCCAGATCATCTCGGAAACCTCCGATTTGACGGTGGTCGCGGAGGTGGACAATGGGAACGCCTTACTCGACAAAGTCCGGGAAATAGCGGTCGATGTGGTGTTAACAGATATCGACATGCCCGGAAAAAATGGATGGAGCGTGTTGACTCAATTAAAAGCCAAATACCCAAAACTACCGGTGATTATATTGAGCAACTTCTGGGAGGAATTTTACGCCGTCAAATTCTACAAGGCCGGCGCATCCGCTTACCTGAACAAGACCAGCGCCTCGGCGCAACTGGTGGAAGCGATCAGAAAAGTGGCTCGGGGGGGCAAGTATGTCACTCCAGAAATCGCCGAAAAACTGGCCTTTGATGTGGACTCCAGCAGTCCCGGATAGCGACACGAGAAATGTTCTCCAGGGAACTCAGAACAGGAACTCTTAAAAGGATGCAAAATGGGAGCTTTTAACCAACGGGAGCTTCAAAAAACACCGATATGGTCCATTGGCCCTTTAGTAGAAACTTTCTCAATATCCTTTTTGTCATTCAAAATTTGATATCCCTCCGTTTGCGGAGGACAAAAAAAACATATTTCTGCTGATACTGCCCAAAAATCAAAGACTGTAAGAAGGGAGGGTAATTTTAAACAATTCCTTTCAGGGAGCGAAATTCTTGGTTTATCGAAAATTGCCTGATAGATAGCCTGTTTAAACATGGAGGGGGGTAGACAAGATGCTCAAGCAGAGTGGCTTTGGAAAATTAGTGAGTGAAGGATTGATCGTTTGTTTTCTTTTTCTGGGACCCGGTGTGGTTTCAGCAGGCGCCGGAGACCGGACAGCGACGGACTCGTCTTCTCAGGATCAATTTCTTTTGGCGCAAGCGGATAAGAAAAAGGCTAAAGAACTAAAATTGCGTCCACCGGAATTGGGAAGCCCGGAAATCGAAAAACATATTTATCGTGGGCAAAGGTTTGAGGAACGCCTTCTGGAACTGGGGACGGACGAAAAATTCGAAATCCTGGAGCGGTCTTTGATTAAATCTCAGATCAAATCATTTATTCCCCCTCTGCTTACCCCGGCTTTGACCGGGCATGCCTTTGTTCTGCCTCCGGGACTGACCCAAGTCGCGCTTGGCTTCACATTCGCACAAGTGTATGGCGACGATTTTTTTAAGGATGGTGAGATTGATTCCATTCACATCCAAAACACGGTAAGGCGTCGCTTTCTAACGGCCTCCTTCCGTTATGGTTTTGATTTGGACCAAAAATTCCTGCATAGCTTTACCGCCATCCTGAATATTCCATATCAAATTTCGGTGACCCGGGGTCCGGTTCAACTGCCTGACATTGGAGGTACAGGCGGAGCGAAAAGTGTTTTCAATGGCGGAACCTCCGAGGGAATTGGAGACATCAGTTTATTCATCAAGAAAAAATTAACGGATCAGGCAAACTTTCCAGTTGGACTCGCGGTTGCCGCCGGCGTCTATTTTCCCACAGGATCTAATGAAGAAAAAGTGGGCACCGATGGAACAATTCGTGTCCTTAATGGAGACGGGACCTTGTTCGCTAATCCTATTTTTGGCCGATTTACCGATGACGGAGAACTTCCCGCAGGACTTCAACCCGGAACCGGGGAATTTTCATATCAGTTCGGGGTGTTCCTCACCCGTCAATTTGTGCCGGGAGATATGCCGGATTTCCTGGCGGGCACCAAGTTTGACCGGGCCGCGGTCCATATGGGGGTGGTTTATCGGATTAACCAGGAGAATGAAGATGGGACGGACCGGGGAGATAGGGCTACATTTTTCTTTGCGGGAGTGCTTCCCGTCTACAAAGACTTCGTATCGCTTCAATTTCAAAGTATCACCTTCTGGCAGGAAAACGATTCTTACACGGGGTTTTTCAAATTCCCAAACACTGCCGGGCTACCCCCGGCGCCTCCCGGTGCCCCGCGTCCCGATTTCCGAGGCGGCTTGAGTAGCTATGTGGGTCCCAGCATCATTTTCAGTCCGGACCCCATCATTAGAATCACGGGATCGGCTTTATTCAGGGTTTTGGAGCCGGCGCTTGGACCAAGCCCCAGCCTAATTGTAAACATCGGAACCTCCTTTATTTTTTAGTTATATGGAGAAAAAAATGAAAAATCCATCGATTCAACTCAAGAAATTTTTGATATTAGTTTTTATTGGGAGTTTGTTTTGTTATTTCGCCACGACTGTTTCGGCAGAGTACTTCATAAATTCACCCGATGGGCGCATGATTCATTTAAAGGAAGGAACTTTTCAGCCTGACTTGAGTCCCTACCAGAGCAAACTTCCCGAGGTGAAGATTCTCGATAGGACCTTCCGGTTCAAACACCAGGATTGGGCCGCAAACGAAGAATTTGATTTCAGCCAAAATGGTTTAGCCAATTTGGTAAGGGCCGCCAACCCGGTGGCCCACAACCCCGCATTCATCTGGCTGACCAATCAGCAGCTTTACTGGAATGCCCGCAATCAGTTGGGGTTTGTCATGGCTGCCAGCCATGCCGGAATCAACATGGTGAACGGGCCATACTGGACTTTAAAAGCTCTGGAGATGTCCCAATATTCCCGCCTTCAGCGGGATCGTGGCGAGCGTGTCCTGTCCAACAAGGATGTCCTGCTCCAGTATTATTTTCCCTTGTATTGGAAAATTACCGGACTCCCAAGATTTCCCGATGACGGTTCGCCCTCTTACCTGGAGTTTGAATCGGGGGACCCCCATTTTATCGCGCCGACCCCGGTCGCCGACACTTTTGACGACCCGCAAAGCGGCAAAAAAGGCAAGTGGGGCGTACCGGAGTATTTCTTCAATAACCGAATGTGGCGCTGGGACCGGGATGGGATGTCCAAATACCTCGACTTGGGCGGTATTGGAATCATGATGAAGCGCGCGTCCATGTGGGTCGACTATATGTGGAAGGGGACCCACACTGGAATCTCCCCGTCCGACCAAAAGAAAAAGATCATCCTTCAGGGTAATGACGCCGAAGAAGGATTCCGCGGCATGGCTCTGGCCACAACGAGGATCAATGCGGCGCTGGCGCTGAAAGCGCAATTGGTCGCCGATGAGAGTGGGGAGCTGGGTGGCATCAACCCCGCCACCTATGATCCCGCAAACGGATTGCGCTACTTTCCCCATCGAATCTATCCCAATATGCTTATGGCGGGCGACATGCCCGAACGGCAGTGGTCCTTCGATATAGAAGATGCCAGCAGTCAGCTTTACGACCAGGGTGCGTTGGTATGGGGGCTTTCACATCTGTTCCAGTCCACCTACCGGATGAAAACCATGTTCACCCATAATCCACCGGTGGACGGGGGAATCCTGGAAAAAGCATTGGGAGTGGTGCCCCACTACCTCTCGAATATGATCGTGAAAAATATCGTGGCCATGCATACCCGGGACGGGCTCCTGGTTTCGGAATGGAATCCGTCCAAAACAAAATGGTGGGACTTTAAGAGCTACGGCAAGGCTGGAACCGGTGACACCATTCGGATGGTTGATCTGGAGCTGACCTTTATCGGGTTCAGCGAATATATTGATCGGATGCAGGATCCGGGGGCACTCCTCAAGACTCCGAACCTTGATGATCTGGAGCCGAAGTTGACCAAAATCGCAGGGGATCTGATGACCCGCAATGCAGACTTTCTGCTCAAGGTTCAGGGGGAAGATGGGTCCTTCTGCGAATCGTACAATGTCATAACGTCGGCCCCGGCAGGCCCTTGTGACCTCAGTCGGCCCAATTTCCAGGCCATCGGAGCCCTTTTGGCGACTGAAGATTACAAGTATCACGCGGCCGCGCGTAAAACCTGGAATTATATCTGGGAAAATTACTGGAATGAGACCCATGGAGTCTTCCGAAGCCGTTTGGGAGACGATACCGTGATCGTCACCCCGCTAGATATTGCTGCCCAGTTGAGGGCATGGCGGGAACTCCTGTTCAAAAACCCGGTGCATTTAAATAAACCACTGATCGATAAATTCCCCCGCTACGTGGTCCAAACCTTTATGCAGTCGGGCATGATTATGTCCGAGGAAAACAGGAGCGGCGAGCTTGCCTTGGGAGTTGGGTCGGCGGACTGGGATAATGATGGAGTTCCCTGGCTTGGGAAAGGACACGGTAAATTTGGCATCGCCCCGGTGTTGGCGGCCAAGATCGCAATCAACATTGGTACCGTAGGACAAAACGAAACCTTCAACGCCCTCGATGGAGAGAAACATTGGGCGGAAATGTATGGCGGCAAAATCCGCTATGGCTATAAACCCTCAACGCAAGATGAAGCTGTGAAGCAGATGGTGTTACCGGTGAGCATCGATTATGAAACCAAAATCGATGATGAAGGCTGGGTAGAGCGTGGTGAAATGCTGCGCTGGAACGGCACCATCCATACGCTGCCTCCCTCGAAGCCCATCAAACGCGGTTCGCCTTTGAAGGGTGTGCAGATTTTCGAAATGAACTGCGCCCATTGTCATGGTTACACGGGCGAAGGCATTACGGGAATCAGTTTCGAGAGCGACTCGCTGGCCCGAACCCGGGACGATATGTTTGAGGTCCCGAAAAATGGCCGGTTTACACGCCTAATGCCGGAATGGGGAATTGGCAGTTCCGATGAAATGGAGTCGGTCCTGACCGACGAGGAAATCTATCGGGTCGTGGATTACGTCCAGAGCCCCGAGTTCCAAAAGAGGTTCGTGGATACCCAGAACGGGTATGCCTACCCGAATGTTCCTCCGAAGGATCCTTACTTCTTCATTTCCAGGTCCTATGTCCATGGCAAGCAAAAAGCCGCGACAGAGGAAGATATTGCCTTGGTCATGAACACGCAGATGGAAGCCATCAGGACCGGTAAACCCATTAACGTGATTCAGCGTCTGATTGACGCCGAGCGTAATGGCGGCGCCAAAGGCGAAATCGAAAAAGCCGAGGGCTGGAAACTTGAAGACTATGCCAGCGTGATCAGCTACACCAATGATGATCAGGTGCATTACGCCAGCAAGCCGGTCGAGTTTAAGGATGTCGAAGTGGCTGATGCGAGTGAGCAAACAGTAGAAGAAGCCAAAGTTCCTGAATCAAAGGATGAACCTTCCCGGCAAATGGAGCGAAGGTCTGAAATTAATCTCGAAACGAATCAAGCAATTCGGGTCGCTCAGACTTTTGATCAAGATCTGTTTGGAAAGGCTGTTTCCTATACCCAGGAGGATGTCCGTAACAGGGGTCAAGATCCTATAGAAACCTCAACCGCGGAGGCTTCTGAAGAATCTGAGAATCCCACTTCTCAGGATAAAGAGCCGGAATCGGGTGGTGAAAAAGATGTGAATTCTGACACGGTTCAAGGTTCTTCTAATAAAAAAGACCCTCCAAGTCTGGCGGAATAACCTTCCTCGCCGGCCTCCTATAACTGAAAAGGAGGCCGGCCGCCAGGTTCTTGAAGGGAGATTTAATAACAAGATTAATTCAGAAAGAGGATAAAAATGAAATTATCAAGACGATTGGGAATGCAAAAAATATTACAAGTCTGTGCTCTTGCGATCGCTATGGTCGGAATGGTTATGGGTGCACCGACAGATTCTTCCGCAAAAAAGAGTAAATATAAGGAAATTGACGTCTCCAATGGCGGCGCCATCAAAGGAGTGGCCAAATGGAAGGGGAAGATTCCAAAGCTCCCTCCGGTTCTGGTATTCAAACACCAGGATATTTGCGGGCAGGAATCCTTCAATCCTGCCCTCATCGTGGACCCATCGACTAAAGGGGTAAAATTCGTCGCGGTCTATCTGGTAGGAGTCAAAGAAGGGAAACCGCTTCCCAAAAAAGTAAAAAAACTCAAACGAGATGATCCACGAGTACTCCACACCGGGCGGGACCTGGAACAAAGACCAGATGGCATGCTATGCAATTTTGAAGAGCATGTTTTCGCATTTGTTAGGAGCCGGAAGATTGGTCTCTTAAACCTGGAGGACCTACTGCACAACCCGCACGGGTTCGGCATGAATGGAGCAACTCGATTCAACACGCCTCTCCCGGACCGGAACCGGATGACTGTGAAGAAGTTGAAGCAAGTTAAAGGGCTGACAAGGATGCAGTGTGACGCCCACGTCCATATGAACGCCTGGATGTTTGGATTTAATCATCCCTATTTTTCCATCTCCAATGCCAAGGGCCAATTTGAAATTAACGATATACCTCCGGGAACATACAAAGTGGTGGCTTGGCACGAAGGGTATAACATCAAGGAATTTGGTTCTGATAATCGCCCCACTTATGATGATCCCCATGTCATCGAAAAGGAAATTGAAATCAAGGCCGGCGAAACAGTTGAATTGAATCTGGAATACCCTGTTCGGGATGTCAAGGTGGAATGGAAAATTGCGGAAAGAGTTGTTGCAGGGCATTAAGATTTAATTCGATCTCGCACCGCAGAGTTCCGGGGAGGCGGATGATCTTCCCCGGAATAAATAGACACGTAGTTATAAGTTGACCTGCCCCTGTAAAGGGCTTGAACCTCCCTTAAAAAGGGAACATATTATTTATAAACGCCGATTAAACAAAAGCCAAGAAAAGTCATATGTCCACATCAATATTTCGTATGGTTCTTATAATCGCCTTTGCGGGGTTGCTTTTTTCAGATTCAGAACCTTTTCTCCCAAAGGCGAAAGCCCATATCTTAAAACCACATGGCTCGGAAGCCCCCTCACAAACAATTGGAATTCCCGCCAAAAAGGCTGCCGATTACATTCACGCGGTTATCGAAGCAAACCGGACCCTTTATTCAAAACAAGTTGTCGAACACCTTGAAGAGATGAATATAGTGAAAGCGACCGAAAATTGGGCACAAGAAAACACCTTGCCGTTACCCGCCCAATTCCTTTTGCTCTCTTCCCAAATCTCCAAAAAAAAGAGACTCGGAATGAGCTACCGGCTTATGAGTCTTTGGCCTGTTAACAAAAAAAATGGTCCCAGATCAGCCTTTGAAAAAGTGGGCTTGGAGGAAGTTATCAAAAACCCTGAAGAACCTTATACGGAAGTTGTTTCTTTAAGTAACGAATTATTTTTTCAGGCTGTTTATGCCGACAAAGCTGAAGCAAAGGTTTGCGTGACCTGCCACAACGGTCATCCAAACAGTCCCAAAAATGATTTCAAGCTGGGAAGTGTGATGGGGGGAATTTATATCAGTTTTCCTCTTGGAAAAGAGGACCAAGAAATCGACAAAACAGAACATTTACTTGCGCCTGAGGTGGTAGCGGATTATATCCATTCCATTTTGGAATCGGATAGGACAGTGTACTCGGAATACATCGTGAATCGATTACAAGACAAAAATATCACTTACGCCACGGAATTTTGGTATGAAGAGGACGCCCTGATGCTGCCGGCGCAGTTCGTAAAAAACGCCACCGCCCTGATTCACAAGGTGAGAAAAAAATTGGGGCTCGATTTAAAGTTGATAAGTTTATGGCCCGTCAACCGTCATAGCGGTCCGGCCAACAAGTTTGAACGTATGGGCCTGGAGTATGTGGTCCGCAATCCCTTTCGTCCATTTATTGGTTTTAAAGAATTGGGTGGGAAACAATACTTTCAAGCTGTTTATCCAGATTTTGCCGTCAGCAAAGCATGCGTGGACTGCCATAACGCTCATCCATTGAGCCCAAAACGTGATTTCAAGCTAAATGATGTGATGGGTGGAATCGTGGTAACTCTTTGGCTCGATTAAATCCGTTAGCCCTCACCATGGAGGCTATGTATGCGATATACCGTTTTCTTCTTACTGGTTCTAATTCTTATCCCACTAAAAGCGCATGCGGAGCAACCAGGGCCAAGGGCGGGTTGGACGCCGCTGATGAAGCAGACGCCGTTGGTGCGGATCGATGAAGTGAAGGCCTCCCTCGAAACGGAGGCCGATGTGACGGGCAAGAACAAAGGAGGGGCAAGGTCGCAAGCTATTGCGAATATTAAGGGGCACACTAAAATAGCCGAGATACTTTCGGCCGAGATGGAGAAAATGAAAAAAAGAGTCCCCCCTGGAATGGTGCGAATCCCGGCAGGAGAGTTCTTTGTCGGCCTGGAACCATACCGGGCGCATAAAGAGTGTGAAAAGTATAGTGACCGATGTAAAAAAGACTTTTTTGAAGACGAAGGCCCGATGCATAGGATAATGTTAGAAGCGTTTTACCTGGACAAATTTGAGGTGACACAGCTGGATTTTGAGCGGGTGATGGGGGAGAACCCATCTAAATTTGAGGAACCAAACCTGCCCGTGGAGAGGGTAACCTGGCAGGAGGCAAAGGAGTACTGTGAAAAGATTGACAAGCGGCTGCCGACGGAGGCGGAATGGGAAAAAGCTGCCAAGGGAAGGGCTGATTTGTTGTATCCCTGGGGTGACCATGTGGAATCGGGTAAAGCCAATTTTTGCGATCTGAGTTGTGGGTCAAATTGGAAAGCAAGCCAATTTGAGGACGGTTACAAGTATACGGCGCCGGTGGGAAGTTATGCGCCCAACGGTTATGGGTTGTATGACATGGCGGGGAACGTGTGGGAATGGGTAGCAGACTGGTATGGTGAGGCTTATTATAAAAACAACATCCTTTATAACCCAAAAGGACCATCGACTGGGGGAAAAAAGGCTGTGCGCGGAGGTTCTTGGAAAAGTCGGCCAACCCACCTACGCATTGCCAATCGCTCCAGTTTTAAGCCAAGCCGCCGGAGTAGCAGAATCGGCTTTCGTTGCGCCCAAGGGTTAGGCTAGGGGTCAATCTGCTTGATTTGGGTTGGGGCTGTCCTGCAAACAGTAGGGAATCTACAGATAGATGACCGCCTGAGAGCAACGAGAATGCGTTTTCTTGGATGGGGCAAACCCAAGGCATTTCCCCAGAATCTTGAGAACTTTGGGACTATTTTGGAACCAGCTAGCTTTTAAAGAAAAAGGGCCCGGCCAAATGGCCAAGCCCTTTTACTTAAATATGGTACTGAGAGGACTCCGGCAGAGTCAAAGCTCTGCCGAATAATGTCCGGAGGTTCTTATTTGGGTACCACCTTGGTGGCCTGCGGACCTTTCTGGCCCACCCCTTCTTCGAACTCGACCGTCTGGCCCTCTGCAAGAGTCTTAAAGCCATCCCCTTGAATTTCTGAGAAATGAACAAAGAGATCTTTGCCGTCGGATTCAATGAATCCATAACCCTTGCCTTCGTTAAACCATTTTACCGTTCCTACTGCCATAATAAATACTCTCCTGCAATTG
>CBDVDB010000026.1:0-16918 GCA_965372625.1 uncultured Nitrospinaceae bacterium | reverse complement strand
CGGTTTGCCGAAAATTCTTTCTTCATTCATAAAAGAGAAAAGGGCCGGGAAAAAAGATCACTGCTAAACATTGCCCAGGAAATTTTTTCTTATGCCGATGCCACCCTCATGAGCGCTAAAAAGGACGGTCTGGCCAATATCGGAGGTTTTTTTGCCTGCAATGATGACCAGTTGGCGGAAGATTTTAAAAACCTGTTGATCCTGACCGAAGGGTTCCCCACTTACGGCGGGCTGGCGGGAAGAGACCTGGAAGTCATTGCCGTCGGTTTAATGGAAGCGCTGGAGATGGAATATCAGATTTATCGTCATGCCACGGTGGAATATATGGAGAAAAAATTAATGGGGATGCGATATCCAATAGTCCGACCGGTAGGGGGACACGCGATATACGTGGACGCCAGGCAATTGCTACCCCACGTTCCGCCCCTTCATTATCCGGGCATCGCCCTGGTCAACGAAATGTACCTGGAAGGAGGGGTGCGTGCGGTCGAAATGGGAAGCGTGATGTTCGGAAATATCGACCCGAAAACCGGGGAAGAATCTCCCGCGCATTTTGAACTGGTGCGGCTCACGTTTCCGAGACGCGTTTACACACAGAGTCATTTTGATTATATCGTCGATGCCATGAAAAACATCTGGGATAGACATCAAAGCATCCGCGGATACCGCATCGTCAAGCAACCGCCGTTTCTCCGGCACTTTTCCGCGCATTTCGAGCCTGTTAAATAAAAATGATTGGGGAGTTGGTTTTAAATATTGGGAGGGAGTCAGACAAGATTTTCTGAAAATGGGGGCCGGGGGTCCGTTTTTAAAATTTTAAAAATTTAAATTTTTCGGCGGTACATGCCATAGACTTCCTGCAAGGCGTGGGTCCATTCGTCGAGGGTGACATCCTTGACAATCTGCATCGTGACCTCGAAAACATTATCTCCCTCGGAAGCGGCTTGCTTTAATTTTTGAATACCCGCTTCAACCTTTTTGAGGTCGCGCCGCTCTTTAAACCGCCGGACATCGTCCACCCGCTTTCGTTTGAGTTCATCCGGAATTTTTACACGTGAAATCTGACCGGACTCCTGCCTGTCTTCGGAGTATCGGTTCACGCCAATGATGCGCCGCTCCCCGGAACGAACCTGCTGATCATACCGATTCGACGATTGCGCGATTTCATCCCGGAAGAATCCCTCGGCCTTGGCCTGCAGGGTTCCCCCAAGATGGTCGATCTCCCTGAAGTAATCCAAAATTCCGTTGATGACCCGGTGATACGCTTCCCGGCGGCCGGAGGAATCGCTCATGTAGGCCATCATGTCCTTGAATCCGCCCATCTCCTCGAACAAAATCGCCTGAGTATCGGAAGCAATGCGGACTGCCTCTTCCGTCGGAGTGGTGATCGGCTCGTCATACGAATTGCTGTGCAACGCCTGCGGATAATTCATCAGCGCGTAAAATAATTCCAACGCGGTCCGCGAAATATTATTCTGGATTTCCTTTTCATATAAGCTCCGCCCGGATGTTTGGACATGCGCCTTTAATTTCTGGGCATTGGGATCGTCCGCGCCATAGGCGTCCCTCAGAGCCACCGCCCAAACGCGGCGGACGGCGCTCAACAATGCGATGTATTCAAAGTCCATTCCCGAAGTGAAAAAAAACGGGAGCCGTTTGCCAATGGTATTGATGTTCATACCGCGCTGTAACGCTGCGTCGACGTAAACAAAACCGTTGGCCAGGGTGAAGGCCGCCTGCTGGATCGGGGTGGCTCCTTTTTGTTCGATATGATAGCCGCTGACATTGATGGGGTAATACAAAGGGGCATTCTGCGAACACCACTCAAACATGTCCATCGCAATTTTGATGGAAGGCCCCAGCGGAAACAGGAGTTCGTTTTGAGCGTCATCTTCCTTGCAGGGATCGGTCTGGGAAGTACCGCGGACTTTTTTCAAATCCTGCCCATGTTCTTGAGCCGCTTGCAAACGGGCGGCGGTCATCCACAGGGAAGGCCCGTTGATGGTCATGGAAATGCTGACGTCGTCCTCGAAAAAACCGTCATACAAAGTCAGGACATCCCGATAAGTGGTGACCGACACCCCACCCTCACCGATATCGAAGAAGTAATCGGGATTGTCGGCGCTCCGGCCGAGCAGGGTATTGGTGTCAAACGCGGTGCTCAGCCGTTTGGATTGCTGTTGCTTCACGATGTAGCGAAACCGTTCATGGGTCATCTCCGGGCTTCCCAGCCCCGCAAAAATCCGCGTCGGTTCCTCGTGGTCACGGTGTTTGTCAACGATCAGAAACGCCTTGGGATAAATGGAAAGGCCATAGGGGAACTCGCCGGGGAATCCCCATTCCGCCAGATAGCGCGCCATTTGCGCGGGGTGATCAAAATGCGGGAGGGCGATCTGGGGAATTTCCAGTTCGGTGGGCAGCGCATGATATTGCAGAGCGCCGGTTTTCTCCTGCCAGGCCTGCTCCAGATCTTTTTGATATTTCTTATCCTCTTTCGCCCGGTCCACCGACTCCTCAATCCAGCGATGGTATTGATCGTTTGCCTGGATAATATCTGCCAAAGACATGTCAGTTCACATGTTGGGTTAACGATTGATACAGGCTGTTGATTCCGGGATTTCTGTGTTCAATGGCGGTAGTGAGAAATAATCTTTCGCCGGGAACTTTATTCCGCAACAGATTGCTGATATGCCGGGCGCCGTGATGCTCGCTTTTGTTCAACACCACAAAAACTCCCGGGATATTCAACATATCTTCCTTTTCAATCTGCTGGGCTCCGCCCACGTCGGGAGTCGTGACAAAAATGGATTTATCCGCCACCCGGGTGACGCCTATATCCGGTTGACCAATGCCATAGGATTCGATGAAAATATCATAGCCCCCGGCTTTAAGAATTTTTACGATGTCCGGCAAAGCGCGGGCAATCCCCTGACCGTATCCCCGCGAGGCCACGCTCCGGATGAAAATTCTGCGGGTATCGATCCAGTTCTTGTCGGTGGCATAAATGTACCCGATACGATCTGCGAGGAGCGCCCCGCCGGAAACAGCGGAGCTGGGATCAATGGATACGACGGCCACTTTTTTGTTCTCCATCCGGCTATCATTAAAGAAACGCAGGAGCAACTCATCCGTGATCGTGCTTTTTCCGGAACCGCCGCGCCCGGTAATTCCATAAATCGTCGATTGTTTTTTCCGAGCCCAATCATCCAGAGCGGATAAATATTTTCCATAGGTTTCGGACTTTTTGAGAATTTCCTTTTCCCCGCCCATTTCTTCCCAATAGGATTGATCAAAACCGGAGTCTCCCGCTTCGTTCCCTTCACGATGCACCGCGTTCCGGTGGTCTTCGAGGATGGATTCCAGCCGCGCTTTTTCCTCCGCTAAATTAATCAATTTTGAAATGGCCAGTTCATCGCCGGACTTCACACCTTCCAGAAGTGTTTCCGGTTCTTCGGGCGCCACCGAAAAATCAAAATGCTCGTTGATATAAGGCAGGACGGAATCCCCCTCCCCGGCCCGGAAGATTTTATCGATGCCATCCTGCCTTTCCAGAATCTCAATATCCGCCGGGGTAATGGTCGCGCCCCCGCCGCCAATCAGGTGGATATGGGGATAGTTTCTCTTCTGCAAGGCCTCTCGAACCGCCTCAAAGAACGGAATGTGTCCGCCGTTGTAAGAACTGATACCCGCGAAATGGACGCCCTCCTGAATGATCGCATTCACAAATTTGTCCACGGTCAGGTCGTACCCGCCCAGGATCACTTCAATGCCGCCCTGTTTAAGCGCGTCGGCGATCACCAGAATGGCGGCATCGTGGCCGTCGTTACTTTTCACACCGACAAATCCGCGAATTTTATTTTTTGTCATATCCCGTAAACCATCTACCGTTGCTCCAAAGGAACGTAAGTTTTCATTTCCTTCAATCCCGGTCCGGTATATTCCTGAGTGGGCCGGTAGAGCGGCCCGTTGCTTTTTCGTTGCCGGGCATTGTTGGCGACCCAGCCGAAATGGCGGGTGGCCTGAAAAATCGGGGTATTGAGTTCCTTGGGGATGCCGATGATTTTCAACAAAAGACAAATCGGCAAGTCGGCGTTGGGCGTGCGCTCTTTTTCCTCAAGCATAATCTTGCTGATGATGTCGTAGATTTCAAAATAACGGCCCAATCCCTTTTTCTCGGCGAGCGGCCGGGCGATTTTTTCCGCGATCAAAACCCGGGACTCCACCTTGCTTTTATAATGTTGCAACCGGTGACCGAAACCGGACACGCGCTCCTTGTTTTTCAATTTACGCTGGATATAAGTTTCGGCGTTTTCGGGAGTCTCGATTTCCTCGAACAGGTCGGCCACGCGTTCGTTGGCCCCGCCATGCAGCACCCCTTTCAAAGAAGCGGCCCCGGCCAGCAAGGGCGCGTAGGGATCGGTCCCGGAGGACTCGGCCACCAGGGATGAAAACGTCGAGCAGTTGATGGTATGTTCCAGGTAGAGAATGAGGACCGTGTTGAGGGCGTTCACGGAATCGTCGTCCGGCGGAATTCCGATCATGTTCAGAAAATTCGCCGCATAATTCAATGAAGGGTCCGGCGGAATGATGGATTCCCCGTGGCGGATTCGATACCCCTGGGCAATGATGGTGGGAATTTTGGCCCCCATCCGCACCCCTGCCTGAACGATCAGGCCGGCAACCTTTTCCGGATTTTCGTGGGGCGTCTGCCAAATGGGATTGTGATAATCATCATCGAAGAAGCGGGCAAAGGATAATGTCGTGAACAAAAAGTCCATCATCTGGATGTTTTCCGGATACGTGCGCATATGCTCGAGAACCGGACCCTCGAGCTTGCTGTATTTTTTTAGCTGGTTGGAGAATTCGGCGAGTTGTGCCGGGTTGGGAAGCTCGCCTTCCAGAAGAAGGTAGACGCTTTCTTCAAAAAGGCCCTTAACAAGATCATAAATACTGTATCCCCTGTAAATGAGAACAGGTTTCCCGTCCGCCCCCACGGTTGTGAAGGAAATATCGGAGGTGCACACCGGCACCCCGTCCAAACCGGTATCGACTGTGGCTGACTTGTTTATAACTTCTCCCTACCCTTTATAATCCAGCAGACTGTTAATTTCATCGCGATCCATCATCCCTTCCACCAGATACTGCTGGGTTCCCTCCTGCTTTAAGCGGGAGAGAAATATTTTGGATTGTCCGGCATGATAGCGAAACAGGGAAACCGGGAATATGATGATATTGTATCCCAGGTCCATAAACTCCCTGGCGCTGATGAAAGGAGTTTTTCCAAACTCCGTCATATTGGCCAGCAGGTACCCGTCGACTTCTTTCCGGTAACGCGCGAATTCTTCCTTGCTTCTCAAAGACTCCGGAAAAATGACATCCGCTCCGGCTTCGCGGTAGCTGTTGCCGCGAGCGACGCATTCTTCGAACTGGCGCGGGTCGTCAATATTAGCCGCCCCCCGGGCATCCGTTCGAGCGATCAGGACAAAATCGGGATCATGGGAATCGCGCGCCGTGCAGGCTTTTTTGATTTTATCGGCCATCTCATTTTCCGGGATCACTTCCTTGCCGGAAAGATGGCCGCACTTTTTGGGAAACACCTGATCTTCAATGTGCATGCCGGAAAACCCGGCCTCGATATATTTTCTAACGGTGTCTTCAATATTCTCAAACCCCGTATCCGCATCACACAGAACCGGAACCTCTACCGCCTGAACGATCCAGCGTCCCAAATAAAGAAAATCCTCAATCCCCAGAGTTCCATCGTCGGGCACTCCCAGACAATTGGAAAGCCCGGCTCCCGATATATAGATTCCGGGAAATCCCGCCTGTGCAATTTGCTTCGCGGAAAAAGCGTTATAGGCTCCCGGCAGTACCAGTTTTTGCATGCTGAGAAGATTTCGCAGGTCTTTTCCGGCCACGTCATTTCACCTCAAACAGCTTCATCAAACTACCGATATCCTTAAGCTGTTCCAGATTGCTGATGGTGTCCATGATCCTGTCCTGCTGTTCTTTTTTTAACAGAGGTTCCGCGGCGCCCCGGAACTTGGTTTCCAGCTCTTCCAAAGTCAAAGGATTGTTGGGATGCCCTTTGGGATCCAGAACTTCTTTTTCATAAACTTTACCGTCGTTCATGGAAACCGTAATTTTGTTTGGAAACGATTTCCCATACAGTTCAGTATATTCCTTTTTTTCAGCGACCGTCACTTTTTGCACAAGCTCCCGGAGCTGCGTATTTTTAAGATGCGCCGCGTCAAACTGTTCCAGCGTCACCTTGCCGTCCATGAGAACCACGGCGACGATGTAGGGCAGGCTGTGGTCGGCGGTTTCCTTGGTTTCGGGATGCCATTTGGCCTTTTCCTTGCCGATGATTTCATAGGAATGAAAACTGGTTTCGACATGGATCTTTTTTATGTTTGATAGACCGTCCGTTCCCATTCGGTCGCGAATGTCCAACGCCGCCCAGATAGCGCTTTGGGAATGGTATTCCGCCGGAAAATATTTGATGTAGGTGTCCACCACCTTGAACGGTGTGCCGTCCTGTCCCCCGAATTTTGGAGCCAGGTCGAACTCTCCCAGCGTGATCTGTTGGATCAACCCGTGTTCGCCCTCGAAAATATCGCTGGGGCCGGTCATTCCGTGTTTCACGTACAGGGCCGCCCGCACAGCGTTTTGACAGGCCTGGGCAAATGCCGCGGCTTTCCATTTGGAAATCGTACCGATGCGGGTTTGCCTCAGATAATTTCCAGTGGTGATCGCGATACTCAACGCATCCCTGATCTGGTCCCTGGAAAACCCCATCAGCTTGGCCGCCGGGGCGGCGCTGGATACCGAACCATAGGTAACGTGGTCCCAGCCCTTTTTCCGAATGGCCGCGGCATCGCACAACCGGCAGTGCAGTTCATAGGCGATCACCATGGCGAGCAGGAGATCCTTGCCGGACTTTCCCTCCGCCTCCGCCACATTGAGGCACGCGGGAATGTTGTCGCTCGGGTGCGCGGGTTCCTTATTAAGGTAGGTGTCGTTCCAATCCAGCGCCCGGATCATGGTGCCCAGATAAAAGGCGGCGTCATAGACGGTTGCCTTATGGGAAGTCCCCAAAACGGTGGAACCCCGTTCGGAACGAGACTCCAACGCAAACTTCCGTATGGCTTCAACTGCGGGAGAATAGTAGGCCGCCAGCGCAGTGGCAAAACTGTCGAGGAGCCGGGCTTTGGTTTCCTGAATCGCCGGTGGCGTCAAATCCGCGAAGGATAATCCATAAACATAATCCGTTATCCGGGCTTCATATTGGTCCATTGGATGCACTCCAAACAGAAACGGGCCTTACCATTACAATATAATTCCTGAAAACTGATTAATCTATATTTTTATTTTTCCGCAGGAATGACGCCTCTGGCCGAATTTATTTTTTATTGGGATTTGGGAGGCAAATGATTTTACACTAGAGATATAGACGATGGCCTTTGATCCCCCGGCAGGGTGGGATCCATGAGGGAGCATAAAAATGGCTTTGGACTACAGCGTATTTAACTCAACGGATCAGAAATCGGAGCGGCCCGCCAGCCAGAATTTTTTCAATTTCAATGCTCATCTGAAATTCCTGATCCAACGTTACGACCGCAATGATCCCGAGCTGACACTGGATGCCCTCAACATGATCGGCGAGTTAAGCGCCCAGCGCCTCGCCCCCAAAGCCGCCGAAAACGATCGCATCGGATGCCGACTGCAATGGCACGTCGGCAAACACCCACTGTCCCCTGCCGATTTTCACAGATTCAACGAACTGAAAGAGAAAAGTCACACCAACCCCACACCGCCGGATGATGAGGTCGCCCAGGCCCTGAGTGATTTTCAATCCGATCCGCATCTGCCGATTTTTTCCGAGGTCCTGCTCTCCGAAGGCGCCCGGGAACAAATTAAATTACTAAGGGAACAAAGCCTGATCGGTTTGCCGCTTCCGGAAGCCTATGGCGGAGGCGGCTTATCCCAAATGCTGGCCGGCGCGGCATTGCTGTTTTACGCGCAGGCGGATGCCTCCCTGTTCCTCCGCGTCATGCTGACCGAAGGCGCCGCCGACCTGATCGATAACTTTGCCGAAGATGATTTAAAAAAGAAATACATCCCCTTGCTGTGCTCGGACGATCCGGGCCGCCATTATGTAGGGGCCATGGTGATAACGGAACCGGAGGCCGGTTCGGATTTGAAGGGAATTACCGTCAAGGCCGTCAAAAGCGGAAATCAATATTTGATTGCGGGAAGAAAAATATTCATCACCAACCCGGATGCGGATGTTTGCGTGGTTTTGGCCAGGGTGGAAGGCGCGCCGCAGAAAACTCTGGAAGGCCTGACTTTGTTTCTGGTTCCAAAATTTTTGCAGGATGATAAGGGACAACCAACCCGAAACCACATGCTCATCGAAAATCTGGAAGAGAAACTGGGCATTCATGCTTCACCCACGGGAACCCTGCTGTTTAAGGGAGCTGAAGCCTACCGGATAGGAAACGAAGGGGACGGCTTGAAACAAATGCTTTACCTGATGAACAAATCCCGGTTGGGAATCGGCACGCAGGGCCTTGGAATTGCCGAGCAGGCTTTTTTGGAGTCGGCGGTTTTTTGCACGGTGAGAAAACAATTCGGGAAACCGCTCACCGAGCTTCCTTTAATGCAGGAAATCCTGGCCACCATGCGAATCGAAAACGAAGCCGCCACCAGCCTGATCTTTAAAGCTTATCATTATATAGATCAACTTCAGGAGCTCAGAAACAAGAACTCCAATCAAGAAGCGATGACCCCATCCGATCTTGAGGGAATGGAAAAATATCAGAAGCTGATCCGGATTTTGACTCCCCTGGCAAAATACCGTGGATCGGAATTGAGCGTTACCGCTGCGGATAGAGCGGTCAGCAATTTGGGAGGCTATGGATATATCCGTGATTTCCCGGTGGAACGACTGATGCGGGACGCCAAAATCACGACTATTTACGAAGGCACCAATAATATGATGGCGCTGGACATCCAACGTTCCATTGCCAAAGAGTCTACATTAAATGTTTTGATCGAGGATATCGAATCCAATTTGAATCAGGTCACCCACCCTGCGCTGAACCCGTTTAAAACCTCAGTATCTAAAGGGATAGAGCGCATCCATGAGGCGGGGGAAATTATTTCGAAATCCGGGAATCCCGGCATTGCCCGGCAGGTCGAAGCCCGCAAATTCGCGGAACTTCTGATCCATGTGGTTGAAGCCGGGTTAATGCTGGAGGAAGCGCAATATTTAATCGACGCGGAACAGAACTGGAGAAAAGCGGTGATGGCCATGAAATATATTGACGACTCGCTTTCCCCCTCAACTCCAGCGATATCAGGCAAAATGCTGTCCGTGAAATATTTTAATTCCATTTTCTATATGGAACCCCTGGGATCACTCGATTCCTGAGGCCCGCTGAGTTGCCGGAACCTGATTTCAGGGGACGGGCTTTCCACCCCATCATAAAGGCCGTAATTCCTTATAAATCAATAGTTTTAAACCTATCCACGGGCCATCTTCCTATTGCGTTATTCACTCTAAATACTTATATTGGAAGTAGGCGGGGGGAAGGTTTTTTGCAGGCAACCTATGCTTCCCTTTAAAGGAAATACATATATTTACGGTGCGGCACGCACCCCTATCGGTAAACTCAACGGCGCTCTGGCTTCCATACCGGCGGTGGATTTAGCCGCTATCGCGATGCGAGAAGCACTACAGAGAAGCGCCATTCCTCACGAAAAAATCAGCGAAGTCATCCTGGGAAACGTGTTGTCCGCGGGAGTCGGTCAGGCTCCGGCGCGTCAGGCCACACTCAAGAGCGGTTTACCCGATTCCGTCGGCGCCACCACCATCAACAAAGTTTGCGGTTCCGGCCTGAAAGCGGTGATGCTCGCCGACCAGGCCATCCGTTTGCAGGAAGCGAAGTTCGTGGTGGCGGGTGGTATGGAAAACATGAGCCGAGCCCCCTTTTTGATGACCGGTGTTCGCCAGGGATACAAACTGGGCAACCGGACACTGATCGACGGCATGGTCCATGATGGACTATGCGACTCCTTCACCCATCATCATATGGGAGAAATCGCCGAGGCTCTGGCCCGCAAAGATTCCATCAGCCGGGCAACCCAGGACGAATACGCTGTCATGAGTTACCTGCGCGCCCGGGCGGCACAGGATCAATGCCATTTTTCCACGGAGATCGTGGAGGTGCCGGTCACCCGCCGGGGAAAAACAACGGTATTCGCCAAGGATGAACAACCCTACGCGGACAACCTGGATAATCTGCCGAATCTGCCTCCGGCTTTTGTCAAGGAAGACGGAACCGTCACCGCGGGCAATGCTTCCAGTATCAATGACGGCGCGGCGGCCCTGGTGTTGGGTCCCGAGTCACCCGATTTCAAACCGATGGCGCGGATCACCGCGCAAGCCACGCATGCCCAGGCGCCGGAAGAGTTTCCTATCGCTCCCGCCGGCGCCATCAAAAAACTGCTGGAGCAGTGGCAGGTTTCGCTGGACGATATTGATCTTTTCGAAATCAATGAAGCCTTTGCGGTTTCCACTCTGGCGGTGTGCAACCGGCTGGGCCTCGACTTGAATAAAGTAAATGTTCACGGCGGGGCGGTGGCCCTGGGGCATCCCATTGGCGCGTCCGGCGCCCGCATCCTGATCACCCTCCTGCATGCCTTAAAACTCCGAAACCTGAAACGGGGAATCGCAACTCTTTGCCTGGGCGGCGGAGAAGCGGTCGCTTTGGGAATTGAAATGACGGAAGATTAAAACCCGCCGGATAAAACGGGTTTTATAGCGAGAGAAATAACCATGAATTCACCGAAATTTCCTGACATAAAAAAAGAAAATTCCCGGAAAAGTGACAATAATATTCTGGATAAAGAGCGTTACCTGGTCGAGGAAGGCCGCGTTCATTTAACCGGTATTCAGGCGCTGGTCAGGCTACCCCTGGACAACCTTCGGCTTCTCAAGAAAATTTTTCCCGACAAGCGATTCGCTTACTTCATCTCCGGCTATGAAGGCAGTCCCCTGGGCGGATTGGACATCAGTTTAAGGAAGATTTATCCCATCCTCAAGGAATGGAACATCATCCACGTTCCGGGAGGCAATGAGGAAGCCGCGGCGAATATGATGTGGGGCAGCCAACTGCACCGGCTGTTCGGCCCGTCCAAGGTCGACGGCATCATCGGAGCCTGGTATGGGAAGGGGCCGGGTGTCCGAAGAATCGCCGATGTCGAAGACCATCTGCAGATGGCGGGACTGGATAAATTATGCGCCGCCTATTTTATGAGCGGCGACGACCATGCGAGCAAAAGCAGTACCACGCCGCACCAAACCGATCTTGTGCATTTCGCCAATCATGTTCCCACCGCCTATCCCGGCAACGTCCGGGAAATTCTGGACATAGGGAAAAAAATTATTCTGGCTTCGATGATTTCCGGCCTCGGCATAAATTTAAAAGCCGAAACCCATATATGCGACGGATCCCAGGAGTTTATTCTGGACCCGGAGCAGGATGATGAACTCGCGGAACTGTTTCACAAGTTTATGAAGGAGCATCAGGATTATTCGCGGTTTTTCAACCCTATCCTGCTTAAACCCAAGGTTCTTGAAAACGAACAAGAGCTCTTATATTCCAAATTACCCATGATTCAGGAAATTTCGCGGGCATTCGGATGGGATACCTGGACCAACCGCCATCTGAATTCAGATTTCGGCATCGTGGCCACCGGTAAAAGTTACTACGATCTGCTCGGCGCTTTTAAACAGCTTGGGATATCCGGGGACGAAGTGGAAATTTTCAAACCCATGATCACCTGGCCGCCGGATATGGTTTCCTTCAGGGAATTCGCCAAGGGCAAACGGGAAATTATTGTGATCGAGGAAAAACG
This sequence comes from uncultured Nitrospinaceae bacterium, assembly GCA_965372625.1. GTDB lineage: Bacteria > Nitrospinota > Nitrospinia > Nitrospinales > Nitrospinaceae > SZUA-226. The sequence continues at coordinate 4,993 of CBDVDB010000026.1, read as the reverse complement.
CGCTTTCTACGAAAACCATATCAAGCATGAAATGTTTAATGATGCCCAGCGGCCGTTGATTGTCGGCAAGGAAGACGAGCGCGGGGAACCCTTGTTCCGTCAAAACAAAAACCTCGACACGGATATCCTGTCCGAAGTTTTGGGAAAGCGATTGGCCTCCAGAGAGCAGTTTAAAAACCGGGGGCTGACTCTCATCCTGAAGGAAAAAGAACAGCTGATCGATATTTCTCTCCCGATCAATATCAAGCGGCCGCCCGGTTACTGTTCGGGTTGTCAGCACCGAACCGCGCTGGAAATCGCGGGCCACCATAAACTGGAAGGGACCGTGGATTCCATCGTTGTGGAAAACAAGGATTTGGATGGCCGTCCCGTCAGCATTGAAATCACGCCCAAACATCTGATGGGCATCGGCATCGGTTGTTCTACCATGTCCATCATCGATACTCTGGCCAGCAACCGGGCGGTGGTGATCGGCCCGATGGAAAGTGAGGGATTGCTTTGGATGGGCGCCTCGGCCTTCAGTTACCGCATGCATGCGGACCAGGGATGCGGGGACGGCACCTATTTTCATTCCGCCCGGCTCAATATCAGCTTTATCCGGGATACCATCGAGCATCTGAAGGTCCATTACGATATTGAAGATACCCATCAAACGCTTTTATACGTCGACAACAGTGTCGTGGCGATGACCGGCGGCCAACGCCCGGTAGGCCAAAATGATCCCGAAACCGCTATCGCCAATATCCAAAGGGAAGGCATCAAGCATATTGCATTGGTGGCGGAATTCCCGGAGGAGTTTATACATCTCAAGAAAAAATACGGCATTGAAGTGTACCCGAAATCGGACACGTTGAAGGTAAAAGAAGAGTTTTCCAAAAAGTCGGGGCTGGGCGTCATATGGTATGTGCAAAAATGCGCCATAGAAAAAACCCGGGAGCGAAGAAAAAATGCGGATTTGGCTCCCAAAATCCGGGTTCACGTCAATCCCGAAGTGTGTGAAGATTGCGGCGACTGCGGCGTGGAAGCAAAATGCGCCTCCGTCTGGAAAACCGACACGCTGTTCGGTCCGAAAGTGAGAATCCATCAATTCAGTTGTATTCAGGATTTTGCCTGCGCCAAGGGAGAATGCCCCTCCTATGTAAAAGTGGTAACGCAATCCGGCAAACCGTTGAAGCAGCCGGATTTTTCAAAAATACAAATAGGCGCCGAAGAGCTTGAAGCGCCCAGGAGAAATATCGACCCGGACAAGGTGTATGAAATATTCTCTATCGGCATAGGGGGCTGGGGCCTGATGACCGCTTATGAAATTCTTGCCCGGGCGGCGACCAAAGAGGGGAAACATGTGGTCAAGGAAGACGATACCGGACTGGCCCAAAAAGGGGGAGAGGTCAATAACAATTTAAAGATTGCACATCAACACACCCAATTGGAAGAAGGATTCTATATCGAGGCCGGGCAGGCGGATCTTTATTTTTGCTCGGATTTGATCGGCGCGGTCAATCCGGCAAATCTCGTCACCACTTCGAAAAAGAAAACCATAGCCCTCGTCAACACCGCCAAAGTTCCCACCATGCCCATGATTGTTGGAAATGAAACTTATCCCGAGGAAAAACAACTGATCGATATTATCAATGATCATACCCTTAAAGAAAAAAATATCTTTGTCAATGCGACGGATATCGTTGAAAGGATTTTCAAGGATTTCAAGCCCACCAACATTTTCCTGACGGGACTCGCCTTCCAAAAATTTGAAAACTTCCCTATCGAACATGCGAGTTCCATTGAGGAAGGCATCCAGGCCAACGGCGTCGATGTCGAAAGAAATATTCAGGCCTTCCGGTATGGCCGGTTATACGCCATCAATCCCGCAAAGGTTCTTGCCTTGGCTTATCCCGATAAAATATCCAACGAGGAAAGATTGCAGGGCTACCGACAGGGCTTGAGTTTTCGCAACAGGACCGTTTTTAATCATCTTTCCGAGAAACTTAATTTTGACGAACCCTATCAGGTAAAGTTTGCCAGGGAAATTCTGGAATTGATCAAGTTTCAAAATGCGGCCTATGCCGAGGATTTTTTCGATTTTGTGGAAGGGATTTATAATCTTGAAAAAGAAAGGTTCTCCGGCCGCAAATTCCGCCTGACTCAAACGGTGGCCGATAACTTATATAAGGTCATGGCCTATAAAGATGAGTATCGGGTGGCCGACCTGTTAACCCGGCCCGAGGAGATCAAAAAAATCGCGGACCAGTACGAGAAAGGGGAAATCCAAAAGATGCGCTTCCTGTTAAGGCCTCCGGCCTTCGAACATATTCCATGGGTAAGTAATTTAAAATATGTGAAGGATAAATTTGAAAAAGATGAGAAGTGGGAATTCCCGGGATGGTCATTAACGATCTTAAAGCATTTCAAATTTTTGAGGGGCACCCCCTTCGATATCCTGACTTGGGGTAGCGATACCCGAAAGCTGGAAAAAGAGGCTATCCCCAATTACCGGCTGAGAATTGAAAAGTTAATTAACTGCCTGAGCGAAAACAATTATGATCTCGCCTGCGAAGCCGCTTCCTATCCCAGCATGGCGACCGGGTATGAAAAGGTCAAAAATATCCATCACGAGAAGGCGGAAAAATTCTGGCAAAGAAAATTCACCGAACTGTCATCAGGAAACGGAAACCCCCATTTGAAATCGGGCACTGTACCCTTTCAAAGCTCGACCACTCTTTCGTAATCCCCCAGCTTAACTTCCAGGCCGTTTTCAAAACTGCGTGATTGCGGCACCGTAAAAGTTCCCCGCCGGGTCAGCTTCAGCATATTCTGAAAATTATGATACTCATCGTCCGGGTAAACGACGCTGGATTTTAGAACCGATTGTTTCATTGCTTCCCGGTCGTAAGCGGTTTCCTTGCCATCCGCCGGGTACGTCTTCTGCATCCCTATAGTCAATGGCACCCGATCGCCTTTTACATTCTGGTAGGTGTTGCAGAAAAAACCCTGCTTGAACAATCCGGAATTTACTGAATAGTCGATAACCCGCCCCGCGGCCCCCTCCGCCCCGTTACCGAAGTTGGCCGGACAGCAGATGATATCCGATTCCAACTCATCAAAACCGAACATCGGCAGAACATATAAATCCGAACAAATAAAAAAGAAGGCGGAAAACTTTTCAGCATTCCGTCTCAGGGTTACTTTATTGAGGCGGGAGTACGGGGCGACATTTATTTTTGGATAGGATTCATCCAGATGCCGCATCTCGAACGATTGCGGAGTGATTTTCGCCTGCGGGGAATAGACCTCGCCGTTTCGGGAAAAGATAAAAAGAGTATTGTAGTTTAAACCGGGATCCGCTCCAGGCAGATCGTCGCTCGGCAGATTTAATGTGGTAATAACGGACAACCCGTTCTGACGGGAAATTTCGGAAAGTTCGGCATAGGCCCTGCGAGACCCTTCAAGCGTGTAGGCTCCATACTCCGGAAACAGGAGGACATCCCCCCTGCCAGAGGATTTTATAACATCGGTAATTTCCTTAAGCTGATCCTCTTCCCGGGCCATCCCAAACGTTTTGACTTTAATATCCAATGGCATGAAGTGCGCCGCCTTTAAATCAGGTATCCTGCAAGCCCTTGGCTTTCTGGTATTTTTTAACTTCCATGTGAGCGATGGTATTTTCCAAAACTTCCGGGACCGCTTCTCCAAAATAATAGAGCCAACTGTCCAGCGCATGCTTCATCGCGGTATTTTCCTTGATGATGGCGCTGGCTCCCCAAATCTTCACCAGATGATCGCAGGCCATCTGCGCGGCGAGGGAGGCTTTCAGTTTGGCCCCGTTGGAAGCAATCACATAATCCCTCAACAATTCCCGGTTATCGGAATTCGCATCGAACTGAGTTTTCAACCAGGCGGCATGACAGGTCATGGCCCGCGCCGCATGGATCTCCATGGACATCTCCGCCACCCGCGCCCGGGTCCGGTCCAATTCGATCAGGTGCTGATCTCCTAACTTTTTTCCTTCGACCGCGACTTCCAGATACTCGTCCAACGCCCTTTGCGCCAGCCCGGTGGCGAGGGCGGCGATGGTGATCCGCCCCGAATTCAACATTCGGATGACGTCGTGCGCCCCGCCGCCCAACTCTCCCACCAGACTTTCCTTGGAGACCTCGACTTCATCCAGAATCAATTCTCCCAATGAAGAGTTCTCCACGGTTCTCTTTTCAAACACCTGGCCGACTTTAAAACCGGGTGTTCCTTTTTCGACCAGGAACATGGATATGCCGGGACCCTTCGGGCCTGCTTCTGCGGTTCGGGCAAATACCGTGAAGACGTCCGCCGTCTCCACATTGGTGATGAACATTTTCCCGCCGGTGATCTGGTAACCTTTGCCGTTTTTCAACGGCACCGCCCGGGTGGTCATTTCCTTTATAATGTTGGACCCGGCGGCGGACCCCTCGGTAAGCGCAAACCCGCCGAGCTTTTCCCCCGCAATCAGCTCGCGCAGAATATTTTCTCCGTAACCGGATAATTGACCGGCCTCATGATTGAAACGCAAACCTTCCATGACGGTATTGGAAATCGCATACCGGATGCCGACGCTGGGTGAAGCCTTGCCCAATGTTTCGAGGCAGGTAATAAACACGGGATAAGGAATTTCCAACCCTCCCAGCTTTTCGGAAAAGGCCATGCCGGGCAATCCAAAATCCGCTACTTGACGATACACCTCGTCCGGTATCTTTTCGTTCTTCCGCACCTGTTCAATGGCGGTTGCCATAGCCTGCGGGTCAAATTTCCCCGACGGGTTGACCTGGGCCGCCAATTTTTTCAGCGGATCCTGCGCCCGCTCCATTTCGGTTTCTTTCTCGGCGGGCAGAACCCGGGTCTCCACCAGCTTCCCGAAGGTTTGGAGCATTTCCTGGAAGGAATCGTGGTTAGGATGGCCGCCGTACATCATCTGAATCAAATGGGCCTGACCGCTGGTTACGTAACTCATCCTTTTACCTCTTCA
>CBDVDB010000025.1:0-17035 GCA_965372625.1 uncultured Nitrospinaceae bacterium | reverse complement strand
TATTTTTTTTCATACACATGGCATGGATCCTGAAAAAGTTCATTACAACTATTGCGGTGTGCTCACCACCACGCCTCTGGCGCCCAACACGAAAGTTCTTGTGACCGGGGCGAATGGTTACGTAGCTCAACGGCTGATTCCGGAACTGGTGTATCGCGGCTATTTTGTCCGTTGCATGCTACGAACCAAAAACACTCCTTTTCTTCTCGATCATCCCCGGATTGAAGTGGTGTATGCAGACTGCCTGGTCAAGGAACAACTAAGGCCGGTGTTGCAGGATATCGAGATCGCGTATTACCTCATTCACAGCATGAGGGCCAAGAGAAGCGAATTCGCGGATATGGACAAAATGATGGCTCAAAATTTTGTTGAAGAAGCTGAAGACTCTGGAGTCAAGAAGATCATTTATCTGGGCGGATTGGGGGAAACCAATATTCTTTTGTCAAAGCATCTGCAAAGCCGAATGGAGGTGGGAGAAATTTTATCGAATAGCTCCATTCCAGTAATCCGCCTGCATGCGGCTATCATAATCGGGACGGGAAGCACTTCCTATGAATTGTTGAAATCACTGGTTATGCACAACCGCTGGATACCTTTTATGGCGGAGTTCAACAATCTGTGCCAATGCATCGCCATTCGGGATGTGATCAAGTATCTTGTGGGCATCATGGAATTTCGAAGCAATGTGAGCCGGGTCTATCATATCGGGGGCAAGGATGTGCTAGCTTACAGGGATCTGATCCTGGGTTTCGCAAAAATCATGAAAAGAGATATCCGGTTCTTTGACGTATTCTGGGTTCCCCTCCCCATTGCGGTGTCATTCAGGATCTTTGCTTACTGGCTCCATTTATTTACATCCCTGCCCGTCAATATCATTTCCTTGCTATTGAACAGCTTGAAATCGGATGTGGTCTGTCTTAATAGCGATATTAGAAATATTCTTCCTTTTGAGCCTCTTGCATTTGATACCGCCATAAAGCTGGCTCTGGAAAGAGAAAGAAAGTCCCAGGTCTTTTCCCACTGGAGCGACGTTCCCCCTGAAACTATGCGGGACTTGTTACCTCTTTGCGAGTATGAATCAGCGAATTTTATCGTTGAGGAATATTCCATCGATATTCCCGCAAATTCAAATACCGTTTTTCAATCAATCACTCAGATAGGAGGGAAACACGGCTGGCTACAAGGCAATTTCCTGTGGAGAGTTCGCGGATTTATCGACCGGCTGTTCGGTGGCATCGGTCTCCAAAGAGGACGCCGGGATCCCGATCAATTGAGGGAGGGCGATTCTCTGGATTTCTGGCGCGTGGAAAAGTTGGAACCCAATAAAGAACTGCTTTTGAGGGGGGAGTTGCTTTCCCCGGGATTATCCTGGTTACAATTTGTGTTGGATCCGGAAACCAACGGCTCGACAAAATTAACCCTCAAAGCCCATTTTATTCCAGACCCGTTTTGGGGGCAGATTTACTGGTTCCTCCTGTCGAAATTTCACACCTATATTTTCAAGGGGATGTTGGCCCACTTTCGTCAAAAAGCTACCGAAAAGGGTCATAAAGTAATAAAGTCTTAAACGGGTTTTAAATTGGGCCGCCCGCATTCATTTTTGGCCGTCATTAAAAACCCCGGCAGTTTTGCTTACGGTTTTCGGTCATATTGAAGGGGCAGGTCGATAATAAATGTGGTTCCTTTTCCCCATTCGCTATCCACATCAATAGTCCCGCCGTGATTTTGGATCAAGGTGCGGCACAGTGAAAGTCCCATACCCGTCCCCTTGCCTTCCGGTTTGCTGCTGAAAAAAGCCTCAAATATTTTTTCCAGATCCGCTTTTTTTATACCGGTCCCCGTGTCGGCGATTTTGATTCTAATATGGCTCGAACCGTTCTTTGTTACCTGTCCGGTACTGGCGACGAGTGTGCCCCCATGCGGCATGGCATGTCTGGCATTGTCGATAATATAGAGGAAGACTTGTCTCATTTCATCCGGGTTGACCGTCAGTTTTGGCAAATCGGGATCAAATTCCCTGACAACCTTTATGTCGTCCGAGGTCATATGGTGTTCCACCAGGGTAAGAACCGAATCCAATTCCTCCCAGATCCGAACGGCTGTAATTTTTACCCCTTCCTCGCTGGAGAACTTCAAAAGCGATTGGATGATCTTTTCGATTTTTTGGGCTTCTTGTCTTGTTTTATCCAGCGATGCAAAAAAGTCGGAATCACCGCTTTTCTTTAGAAGCTTTTTAATATTGGATGAGATGGCATTCAGGATGTTTAACACTTCGTTACACACCCCTTCGGTCAACCCTCCTATACCGGCTAATTTCTCTGCGGCAGCCAGACTTTGGTGGGCTTCCTGGACTCTGGCCAGGGATTGTTTCAGTTCCTGGTGCGCCATTTGAAGGTCATGATGAGACTGCTTCAACCCATCTTCCGCTTTTTTGGTTGCGGTGATGTCGCGTATGGTCCCGATAAAAATCCGGCGATCTTCCAACCGCACCTCGTTGATCGCAATGTCCAGGGGAAAGACGGTTCCGTCCTTTCTTATTCCCTCCTCCTCGCGTCTGAATCCAATAATCTTTGGAATTCCCGTATCCAGATAGTTTTTGATATAGCTGTCGTGCCGGCTTTGATGAGGCTCCGGCATCAGAATTTTGATATTCCGGCCGACAACTTCTGGAGTAAAGTACCCAAAGATTTTTTCAGCGGCGGGACTGAAAGACTCGATAATACCCTCTTCGTCTATGGTGACGATGGCGTCCCCAACGTTATCGACCACAGCTCGGATGCGCGACTCCCTTTCCTGGGCAATTTTCGCAAAATGAAGAGCGCGGGCCCGGCCAACATCCACGGCGGCCACCAGGTTGAGGGCTCGGGTACGGCCTATATTCACCATAAGAGTAAGCCCAACGGCAATAAACCCCGTCAACCCAATCGCGAACAGGATAATTCGCCGCGTGATATTAAAAGATCGGTATGCTTCTTCCGCCCCGATTTCGGTGGCAAGGGCAAATTCCATACCGGAATCCCAAATCCAGGCGCCCACCACGTTAACCCCCCAGTAATTCCTGTAACTTTCCACATTGACTCCGCCCCGGCGGGATATTCCCATTAGTGACATTTTCGTAAAGGGTTGTTCGTTTCTAGGTATCTTGGGTTTGAACCCTTTAACCATGTCTCCTCCCGGGTCCCGAATTTCGATGGTGAGAATTCCTCGTTTACCTTTAGAAACCAGGCCGACCTTACGCAGGATCTTGTCGAAACGGCTTTCCGAGAGCAGAGTTGCGCTGGAGTTGAAGGCATAAGTTTCTCCCGTTTTTCCGATTCGCCCCAGTTGCAGTATCCGGGTAAAATCGGTGGCAGGGTTGAGCCGGAAACCCAAAGCGGCAATAATCTCACCTTCCTCGTCCAATATGGGCGTCACCACAAACATGGTAGGTTCCCCCTCGGCCAGTTTCCCGGAATAGTGACTTAAAAGTGGAACATCGGAAACGAGGGGATGGCTGACCAAAGTCTCTCCATCAAAAATCCGGTTTAAAAAATCCCCCTGCCACTCCAGAAGGTTGGTTTTGGCCAGGTTCGTGTCACGCGTTGATCCAATATTGATAAAGTCGGGATCGATAATGAAAAAACCCGAATAATCGTACACACGGAGTTTGGGCTCAAGCAAAGCACGAAGCTTGGCCTGAGCGGCAGCCTTCACAAGTGCTTCGTGGGAACTGGGAACTTTCAATAATTCTCTTACTATCGCCTGGAATTCCTTGGATGAAGCCCAAGTAACAACATCTGCTTTTCGTTCAAACTCCCAAATGTGCAAAGCTGAATGCGTGGTCCGCAAGACAGTTTTTAAGGAATCGGTGAGGTCCGCACGGGTTTGATCTTCGATTCGTCCCAGCGTATACCAGGCTATGGCCGATACGAGCAGGAAAAATAAAAACCCCATCCCAAATATAAGGGTTTGACCCAAGCGGCTTTTACTTTCGAGTAAACCGCCTTCAGGCTTTTCAGGTTCCTGAATGGATTCAGGTTTGGGAACTGTGGAGTCTTCGGATAACCTCATGATAGTGATCCATCTCCAAAAATTTAAAACTTACCATGATTGAGTAAATCGCTTTTTGAAACAAAAAGGTTTTGCTTGGATTTGGTTCAGATTCTGCCATTTCCGAATCACCCTGTCAAATAATGAGGAATTTAAATAGTGCCGCAACAATGCGGTTAACGAATGCCGAATGTTCTTGCCTATCCGGGTTTCCTCGATCACCTCTTTAAGACCAGCGGTCAAACCAAATGCCTCTTCCAGTTCACGGTAAACCAACAACCCGGCATCGCTACTGATCGTCGTTCCATGAAATTCCAGCTTTAATTTTCCATCAAATTTTACCCGTAAAGCCCGGTTTCCGCATTCACCCATGGGATTCCCCTGATTTTTCAATAAAAACCCTGAATTCGCCCTATTTCAAGCCTTCTCCCATCGATTATTCAAATAAACACCCTTCAAATGGAAACGGTGGGTTAATTTTTACTGTTTATTAACTCCCATGAGGAATATTATTATGGGGGTAGGAACTCCTTTGGCAATTCAAAACGGCTTAATTGAAACGACTGGCTCGGAAAGCTGAATCATGGGTGTCTCGACAGGATTCTCAGAAAAAAGGAAGAACATTCGTTTTCGCCATCTGCCCTTTGGCCGTGGCTTGATCAGGGCCTCGGCGATAGCCCTGATTTTGTTTTCTATCGCGGTAGGTTGGTCAATTCTGGCAAAAATCGATACTCAGACTCGTCAAGAGACTCACAGCACTCTGGACACGATCCTTAAAACCACGCAGGAGGCTTTACACAATTGGGTGAGTAAGCGCATGACGGAGACGACTGCCTGGGCTTTTTCTCCGGAGTTGCGTCGTCTCGTCAAGGCCCAACTTAAGGTGCCGCGAAATCGGGAGGCCCTGTTGACCAGTCCAGTCCTCTCCGAGTTGCGAACCCTGCTCAAGCCAACCATCCTGGAAAAGGACTTTGCCGGTTTTTTTATCATCGCCCCCGACTGGATCAACGTGGGTTCCATGCGCGATTCAAATGTCGGTGTCGTCAACCTGCTTTCCGAACACGATGATTTCCTTGCCCGGGTATTTGATGGCAATGTTCTGATCAGCCAACTTCTGGTTTCCGATGTGCAATTACCCGATCCTTCCGGAAAATTGGCCGAAGGCCAACCCACCATGTTCGTTGCGGCGCCGATTATGGAAAATGGCTCGGTTCTGGCCGTGTTGACATTCCGGATCAATCCTTCCCTGCATTTCACACGCATCACCCAGCTGGGCCGGGTGGGGGAAACAGGTGAAACGTATGCCTTCGATGAGAGCGGAAAGCTTATTACCGAAAGCCGTTTCAACGATCAATTGCGCCAGATCGGTCTCCTCTCTCCCGGGAAGCGGGGTATTCTCAATATAGAAATTCGAGACCCAGGGGGAAATCTGGCTGAAGGGTTTCAACCGGCTTTGCCCCGGCAGGAACAGCCTTTGACTCATATGGCTCAGCAAGCAGTGGCGGGCCAAGCTGGGGTCAATCTGGACGGCTACCGGGATTATCGCGGGGTGCCTGTGGTGGGCGCCTGGTTGTGGAACGAGGAATTAGGATTCGGATTGACCACCGAAATCGATGTGACTGAGGCTTACCAATCGTACCGGACCACACGCTGGGCGGTCACGCTTTCCTTGGGGCTGACCATGGCGTTGTCTCTGGTCCTTTCCATCACTCTCGACTCGGGGCGCCGCCGGGCTCTGCATCTGGTGAATCAAATCCAGGAAAAGCGAACCCACCTCCAGGCGATTTTAAAAAATATGGCGGAAGGGATCATCACCATCAACGAAGAAGGTATCCTGCAATCGTTCAATCCGGCCGCCGAACGGATTTTCGGCTATCAGGCCGACGAAATCATCGGCCAGCCCATCAATTTTCTGATGCCAGATCCCTATAAAAGCGAGCGCGGCGACTACTTCAAAAAATATTTGTTCACGGGCCAGTCCAACATTTTCGGGTATGCGCGGGAAGTACCTGGAGTACGGAAGGATGGGTCGACCTTTCCGCTTGAGCTCGCGGTCAGCGAAATGATCCTTGGTAAACGCAGGTGGTTCATCGGAGTATTGCGTGACGCAACCGAACGCAAGCGACTGGAAGAGAAATTAAGAAAATTATCCCAGGCGGTAGAGCAAAGTCCCTGCTCGATCATTATCACCGATCTCAAGGGAAATATCGAGTACATCAACCCCAAATTCACCCGGGTGACCGGATACAGCGCTGAAGAAGTCATGGGGGAAAATCCACGCTTCTTAAAGTCGGGTGAATCCGTTTCTTTGGATTATAAAGGTCTATGGGAAACTATTACTGCAGGCGGAGAATGGCTGGGAGAATTTCACAACAAGAAGAAGAATGGGGAACTCTATTGGGAATTGGCTTCCATTTCCCCCATTAAAAATGAAAGAGGTGTCATCACACATTTTTTAGCCATCAAAGAGGATATCAGCCGGCGAAAACTGGCGGAAATGAAATTACGTGATGAGATTGAGTTCAACCACTTGCTTAAGGATGTTGCCGTCGCCGCTAACGAGGCGTTTTTCCTGGAAGATGCGGTTCAAGTGTGTCTCGACAATGTTTGCAAGCTTACAGGCTGGCCCGTCGGTCACTTATACCTGTTTGACGAAGATACCGGAGAGCTGAATCCTGCAAAAGTCTGGCACCTGGATGAACCGGAACGCTTTGCGGCTTTCAAAAGTATTACGGAAGAGACTCGGTTTTTACCCGGCGTAGGACTTCCCGGAAGGGTGTTGTCTTCCGGTCAACCCGCCTGGATCGTCGACGTTAATAAAGACCCCAATTTTCCCAGAGCCAAGATGGCCAACAATTTGGGAGTGAAAGCGGGTTTTGGTTTCCCTATACTGACGGGAAAGAAAGTCGTTGCGGTGCTGGAGTTCTTTTCTCCCGAAGCTAAAGAACCGGATGATGCGTTATTGGAAGTGATGGCTAATATTGGGACCCAGCTTGGCCGAATCACCGAACGCAAACGGGCGGAGGAAAAATTCAAACAATCGCACCAGGAACTGCGCAATCTGTTCAACCGCCTGCAAACGGTGCGGGAAGAAGAAGGGATCCGGATCGCCCGGGAAGTCCATGATGAGCTGGGGCAAACGTTGACCGCTCTCAAAATCGATCTTACCTGGATGGAAAAGAAAATCCCCAAAAACCAGAAACTGCTCCTGGAAAAGACACGCTCGATGGCTGATATCTTGGATCAAACCATTCAGAATGTACAAAGAATATCTTCGGAGCTGCGGCCGGAAGTGCTGGATGTCCTTGGCCTTTCAGAAGCCATTGAGTGGCAGGCTCAGGAATTTCAGAAGCGGACCGGAATCCGGTGTGATCTTAATTTAAGTTTTCGTGACAATGATTTTGAACCGGATCTTGGCACCGCCCTTTACCGTATCCTTCAGGAGACTTTGACCAATGTCGCGCGCCACGCCAAGGCCAGTAAAATCACCATCAAGTTTTGTGAGGACAACGGCGATATGGTGTTGCAAATCGCGGATAACGGCAAAGGGATTTTGGAAAGTCAGATTTCCGATCCCAAATCACTGGGCCTGTTAGGAATGCGGGAGCGAGCCCTGCTGTGGGATGGGGAAGTACAGATCCGCGGTAGTCAGGGCCAGGGTACTACCGTTATCGTAAGAATCCCGAGGAGTTGAACATGGAAAACGAGCACGTCAATAAAATCAAGGTTCTGCTGGCGGATGATCATACCGTCTTCCGGGAAGGTCTGAAACTGATCCTCTCAGAAACCTCGGACATCGTTGCCATCGGGGAGGCCGATAATGGACATGCGGTTTTGGAAGCCGTGCGAAAAGCCTCCTACGATGTGGTGGTCCTGGATATTTCCATGCCCGGCAAAAATGGCCTGGATACCTTGAAGCAATTGCGGGCGGAATACCCCAAGCTCCCGGTGCTGGTGTTGAGTATGTATCCCGAGGACCGTATTGCGGTAAGATTTCTCCAAGCGGGAGCTTCGGGGTATGTGAACAAAGGCAGCGCCTCCGATCAACTGGTGGAGGCCATCAAAATGGTTCACCACGGGGGAAAATTCATCAGTTCCAAACTGGCCCAAAAGTTGGCCCACAATTTTTTATACTCCGAACGGCCCCCCCACGAGCTGTTGTCCGACCGTCAATACCAGGTGCTGTGTATGATCGGTGCCGGAAAAACCGTATCCGAGATTGCCGCTGAAATGATTTTGAGTGTCAAAACCATCAGCACGCACCGCACCCATATCCTGGAAAAACTGAACCTCAAAAATACCGCACAATTGATCCGTTATGCTTTGGAAAATAAATTGATCGAATAGTGAGTCCACCAGGAACCATTTCCGCCCGCCTTTCCTCATTAACCCGCCTAAGACAAACCCCTATTTTAATTACGGACTGTGCCGGATAGCCGTTTCGCGGTTTTTTTGGAATATATATTGAGCAATCGAGTCCTTATAACATACAGGCCGAGACATCACTACAAAGCAGGCCATTTTCAACCATTTTTAAGTATTTTCATTGAGAGTTCGGTAGGGATTTTAGAAAGGCGGGTCAGTTCAATTCACAAGAATACGAAAAAATTTCTGATGCGCGTTCACAGTTGGCTTAAAGACATGCCAGGAATAATAGAGATGGAGTTTGGAGAAAAGGTCTCCTGAAATAATGAAAAAAAGTCGGAAAAGTAAAAGAATTCATAACCAAGTACAAGTGAGGGAAATGTTATGAACAAAAAAATGCTTTTGAACTTTGGGATGGCGTTGATTGCAATGGTGACGATAATTGCATTGGCAGCGCCTGCCTATTCTGGATCACAGGGTTCGAAAGAACCCCGCCCCATCGGACCTCTGCCGCCTCTACCGGACGATATTCAGAGGGACAATGTGACCACGCCGTTGAAAGTCAAACTTGGAGCGATGTTGTTTTTTGATCCACGGTTGTCCGGAGACGGCAGCACACCCTGCGCGGCGTGCCACCGGCCGGAGACGGCCTGGACCCAGCCGGATGATCTTTCATTCGGTTACCCGGGAACCCTGCATTTCCGCGCCGGGCAATCCATTATGAACAACGGGTATCTGAACAAATACTTCTGGGACGGAAGATCGTTGAGCCTTGAAGCGCAAGTCGGCGCCGCGGGTTTTGGCCAGGAGTCCAACAACGTTTCCGCTCAGATGGCCGAAGCGAGAATGCGGCAGGTCCCGGTATACGTAAAGCTCATGCAGGAGGTTTTTGGCGAACCTCCGACCTGGGACAATGCCGCCCGGGCGGTGGCCGCGTTCGAACGCACGCTCAATTCCGATCCGAAAGACAACGCCTTCGACCGTTACATGAACGGCGACAAATCCGCCATGACCAAACAGCAGATCCTGGGCATGAAACTCTTCAAAGGGAAAGCCGGCTGTATTCAGTGTCATGACGGTCCGCTGTTCACCAACCAGGATTTCCATAATATCGGCGTCCCGCGCAACGAGGCGTTTGACGAAGACCCGCTCCGTCAGATTTCCATTCGCTACCGATCGAAGGCGTTTGGGATTTTGAATTATGACGAGGTGGATGAGGACAAGGGTCTCTACTTCTCCACGCATCGCCCCGATGACATTCACATGTGGCGCACGGCACCTTTGAGGGAAATCAAATGGACCGAGCCGTACATGCACACGGGCGTGTTCTTTACTCTGGAAGAGGTGATTGAGTTCTACAACAAGGGTGGAGAAGATCCCAGAGCGGGAGTGAAAGACCCGCTGATGAAGCCGCTCAAACTGACGAAAAAAGAACAAGCGGCTCTGGTGGCTTTCCTCCACGCGATCAGCAGCGATAAGAAGCCGGGCTCAGATTACAAGATTCCAAGGATACCGCCTGACGGAATCATGACCGAGGCCGGTGTCTTGATTGAACTGCCGCAAAAAAAGGGAAAAAGGAAGTGATACACGATAGAGAATTCGATTTTCGAATCATTGAAATAAATATAAGAAAAAAAAGGAGATAAAAAATGGATAAGATCGACAAAACAAAGAAACAAGACGTCGATACAACTCCGGAAATCGACACCCAGGAAGCCCCTTGTATTTCGCGCCGGAAGTTGCTGATAACCGGCGGGAAGCTGGGCGGGCTGGCCGCCATGTCCATGCTCCTTCCGCCCCAGGTGTGGGCAGGAAAGAGCAAAAGGAGCGGCATGGTCAGTTCGGCAGTCACCGCGCGCACCGCACGCTATCCCCGGATAAAGGTGGGCCGGTTAAGCGCCCTCAAACAGGACAAACCCGTCATAATTCGTTATCCCGGAAAGGCCGATGGCCAAAAGGCGCTGCTGATCAAGTTGGGTGAACCAGCGCTCGGCGGGATCGGTCCCAATCGGGATGTCGTGGCCTTCAACGCCTTTTGTACCCATCAGGGAGGACCGCTTGAGGACCAGTACGACGCTAAAAACAAAATCATGGGACCCTGTGAGTTTCATCTCTCGTCGTTTGATCTGACTCGGCACGGGATGATGGTCAGTGCTTCCGCAGTCCAGAACCTGCCGCAGATCGTGTTGGAATTAAAAGGAGATGATATCTATGCGGTAGGCGTCTTGGGACTGATTTACGGATATCCCGACAATTTGCTGGGGGTGTGACCAGAGAATTGGTCCATGAAGTTATCGATGATTCCAAAAAAAGGAATAAACATAAAAATGGAGGTAACGAACCATGAGTAACGCCGGAAACAATATATCTTTTTCGACAGTCCTGCCGGAGGATCGTGTACCGCTTCCTCCGCCGGACGCCGATATCCAACCCACCGCCTGCGACTACTGTATAGTCGGCTGCGCGTACCGGGCCATCACCTGGCCGGTGGGAAAGGAAGGCGGACCGAAAGCAAATGAAAACGCTTTTGGGGTGGATTACCCGATCACGGAATCGCTGGTCGGGAGTTGGCCCAGCCCCAATCAGCATACCATCGTGCTCAAGAATGGCGAGCCGCACCACTGCATCGTCACCCCCGCCATCAGCGAACGGGTCAACCGGTCCGGCAACCACAGCGTTCGGGGCGGCGGCATCGCCCAGAAATGCTATAGCCCGTGGAAACCGACTGCCGATCGCCTGCAAACACCGCTGTTGCGGGTGCGGGGGTATCTGCAACCCATTTCCTGGGAAGACGCCACCACCATCGCGGCGGAAGTGGGACGCTATGTGTTCGACAAATATGGCGAGATGGCCTACGGGGTAAAGGCATACTCTTACCAGTTTTACGAAAACACCTATGCCATCACCAAACTGGCTCTGCAGAGTATTGAAACGCCGGTTTACGCCCATCACGACAAACCCTCCGCCCAGGATGACGCCTCGGGGCTCGAGGACATGGGCATCGACACCTTCGGCCCATCCTATGACGATTGGGCGGAGTCCGACGTGATTTTCATCTCGGGGACCGATCCCTATGAGACCAAAACGATTTTGTTCACCGAACATATCATGGAAGGCCGTTGCAAACTGGTTATGGTCCTGCCCCGCAAGTCCAGGGGAGTGACCTGGGCCGAGGAAAACGACGGCATATGGCTCCAGGTGACCGTCGGTACCGATACCATCCTGCACAACGCCATGTGCCGGTACATCATCGAAAAGGGTTGGCAGGACCAGCACCATATCGACGAATGGGCCGCCGGTTCCGAGGAGTTGGATTGGGGCATGGGACGGGGAACCCGCAACACGCCCTGGCAGTGGCGCTCCACCCGTTGGGGCAAGGACTTCAAGAAGTGGAAGAAATGGCTGCTGAAGGAAAAATACGCCGAGATGGATGTCGCCGTCAAGATGACCGGTATTCCGCGCAAGAAAATCATCGCGGCCTGTAAACTGCTCACCGGCGGCGGCAAGAAGAGACGCCCCAAGACGTCGTTCATGTTGGAGAAAGGCAATTACTGGTCCAACAACTATCTCAACACCATTTCGTTCGGCAACCTGGCCATCATCTGCGGCGCAGGAACCCGCGACGGCCAGGTCATCGGCCGCGCCGGCGGCCATCAGCGCGGCGGCGTGAGCGCGGCTTCTTACCCGCGTTCGAAAACGCCCGAGCGCTTCGGTAAAATCGGCCGCAAGGCGCTCAACGTGGATAACTGGGTGCGGACCGGACACGTCCGGTTCATGTGGGTCATTGGAACCAACTGGATCGAAGCGATGCAAGGCTCGCAGGATCTGGGCGACTACATCAAGGATCACACGACCGGCAGCAAGCATCAAATCGAGCGCTTTGAGGTCGAGCATGCCATTCGGGTGCTGAAGGCGCGCGCCGATGCCGGCGACATGGTGTTGATCAACAATGAAATCTACTTAAGGACCATCGGCAACCAGTTCGCCGACCTGGTCATGCCTGCCGCGACCTGGGGTGAAGAGGATTTCACGCGTGCCCAGGGAGAGCGGATCCTCCGGATCTACTCGAAGTTCTACGATCCTCCAGGCGATGCCAAGCCGGACTGGTGGATCATCGCGCAGGTGGCTAAAAAGATGGGTTTTGAGGGCTACAACTGGAAGACTTCACAGGATGTCTTCAAGGAACTGGGCCGCTTCACCCGGAACAGCCGGCAGGACCTGGCGCCGTTGCTCATGTATGCCAAGGTCAACGGCAAACAGCCGTATGACATATTGCGCCAGCGTGCCGCGACGGGATACCAACTGCCGCTTCGCCTGCACAACAACCGGTTGATCGAAACCAAACGCCTGCACAATCCGCACGTGCATATCGAGTCCCCGCAGGGGATTTCGGTCAAGCTCAAAAGGGCGGGAAGCTTCACCAAGCCGTCCGGCAAGCTGGTTCTGCACGTGGCCGACTGGAATCTGTTCGGCGATTTTTACGAACGGATCAAACCGAAGAAGGAGAAGGGCGAGTTGTGGGTCACCTGTGGCCGGGTCAACGCGATCTGGCAGTCCCTCTTCGACGACATGCGCAAACCGTTCATCATGCAAAAGCATCCGATGAACTTCGTCGAGATGAATCCGAAGGATGCGAAAGCGCGGGGATTCAAGAACGGCGATATCGTCGCGATGGAGAACGATGAGGTCTACATACAGAAGGGTGGTTTTTACCGCGCCCGGCATAAGGACTTCTTGTTCACCAACCTGGAGAAAGACGGGTACATCCATAAGACCCAGGGTTCGGCATCGGCCATGCTCTACGTGACCAGTGTCGTACCGCCCGGCACCACCTTTATGTATTTCATGTGGCCGGGTGGGGGTGCGTCCAACGCCCTGTCGTCCGCGGTGGCAGATCCACTGACCAACGCGCCGCGGTATAAACTCGGGAAGGCTGTTTTCCGCAAAATCGGCAGCCTCCCGGATCATTTGATGAAAAGAATGACCTTCAAGGAGAAAGCGTAGTATTTCGATCATGGACCCCCACCCTAAGCCCGGCTTAGGGTGGGGTTGAAGAAAGCCCATAAAAAAAGGAGAAAATTATGTATCGGAAACTGGTATTTGCGGCCGCGATTTTGCTGGTCGGAGTCTGGCAGGCGGAAAGTGTTTCTGCCTATCAGGAAGCGTCGGTAACGAACGGCGGCACGGTTAGCGGTAAAATCAGTTACAAAGGAACACCCCCAGGGCCCGAACATTTCCTGGTCCTGAAAAACCCGGAATTCTGCGGTGAAGAGCGGGATTTCTATCATATCGCGGTCAAAAAGGGCGTATTGCTCAATACCATCGTAGTGATCGAGGGAGTGCAGAAGGGCAAGCCGATGGTATCACAGACCATGAGTATGGTGGGCCGGAACTGTACATTTTTACCTTACACAGGTGTTGTGGAAAAGAAGGGCAAAGGCAAGAAAAACCGTCCAGTCCTGGAGGTCCTCAATGAGGATACAGTCATCCACAATCCCCATCCGTTCGAGATGATCGGTGCGGGACGGCGCTCTTTGTGGAACATCGGTCTGCCTGAAAAAGGCGATAAATTAAGCAAGGGACTTCGAGTCAAGAGGGGCAATGTCGTTAAGGTTCAGTGTGATCAGCATGACTTCATGCATGCCTGGATCCGGGTCACGACCAATCCCTATTGGGCATCAGTTGGAAAAGACGGGAGTTATAACATCGACCAGGTTCCTCCTGGCAAATACACGCTGGTGGCCTGGCATCCGATTCTCGGTGAGCAGAAAAAAGAAGTGACTGTGGGAGCTAAGGGTACCGTCAAGGCCAACTTCGAGTTTTCAGGAGCCGGTACGGGTCGGTAAGAATGCCCTGATCTTTCATTAATAATAATTCCGGAATAATATAGTTCCGGAGGCGGCCCAGTCCGCACTGAAAAATATAAATAACTGAAAGGAAGGTGGATGGTGATGAAAATGAGGCAAAGCAACAAGCCAATAATCGGGCGGGCCGCCATGAGCGTCATCTTGATAGCTTTGTTTTCGATAGCGATGTTTATGGCAAGTTCCGTGACTTTCGCTGGCATGAAGGAAGGCATCGGCACGAAAGCTTATCAGGTGGGGGTGCTCCCAGGACAGATGAAGAAAGAAGGCAGCGGTTCGAAAGCCCATGTGGGAGGATATCCGGCATTGGGTCCGCTCCCTCAAAAGAAGTTGAATCGAGAAGAAGTGGAACTGGGACGGCTGATATTTTTTGATAATCGCTACAGCGGGGATGCGTCGGATTCCTGTGCTACCTGCCACCAACCGAAAAAGGGGTTCAGCGATGGGAGACAGCTGGCGAACGGTTATCCGGGCACGTTGCATTATAGAAACTTGCCCTCGCTGCTGAATGCCAACCGTCAATACGAGCAGTTCCTGATGGGTTCAAACAACAATTGTGAAACGACGTCGCGTACGCACATGACGTCGCAGCTTTTCATGAACGCCGATGGACGCTATCTCGAGGAGCGGACACGTCAGATCCCCGAGTATTACAAGCGGTTCCAGAAGCTTTACGGCATCAAGCGGACTATTTACTTCGGTAAGATTCAAAGAGCGGTCTGCAAGTTTGTTGATTCCTTGACCTCGAATCCCAGGAATGTTCCTTTTGATCGCTATATGGCGGGAAACAAAAAGGCATTGACCCGCTTACAGATCAAAGGGATGCATGTGTTTAAAGGGAGAGCCGGGTGTATTCGTTGCCATAACGGTTCCTTGCTGAGCGACAGCAAGTACTACAATATTGGCGTGCCGGATCACCCCGAACTTTCGACCAATCCCACGCGGCAGGTCGGATTGCGTTACGACAACATGATCATTGGTGTGCCGATGTGGGATAAAAACATCAGCGATCTGGGCCGCTATATGGTCACCAAGGAAAACAAGGACAAAGGAGCCTTCCGAACGCCCTCTCTCAGGGAACTGAAATACACGGGTCCCTACATGCATAATGGGTTGTTGAGCTCATTAAGTGAAATTGTTGAGTTCTACGACCAGGGCGGCGGACCGCATCCCAACAAGAACGAAATGATTCAACCGCTGGGTCTGACTTCCAGTGAAAAGAAGGCCCTGGTGGCGTTCTTGGAGAGTTTGAGTAGCGATAAGATGCCCTATGCGAACGCCAGACCGAAAAAATATGGCGAGACAGGGTATCCCTACACCACCCACGCTCCTTTTAAGAGATGGGTTATGAAGGATCCGGGGCATATTTACCTGAAGAAGGCTACCAAAGAAGTTGTGATTCCGGCGGGGTACGCTACAAAGGTTATGCCCAAGGGTTGGTGGTCGAATGCGAAAGTCATCGCAGCTGGCGAAAAACTGTATCAGGATGGTTTTAAGGTCAAAACCAGGAAGGGAAACATCAAGATACAGAAATGCGCCAAGTGCCACGGTATTGGGGGAAGGCCCAAGGCAAAGAAAGCCCGGGACTTCCGCATTTCGAACCGAATGAACTCTTACTCCGACGGTCATCTGTTATGGCGGGTGTCGGAAGGGGTTCCGAAAACCAAGATGAAACCTTGGAAGGAGTGGTTGACTGAAAAACAGCGCTGGTCAATCATCGCTTATATTTTCAGTGATTTCACCAAAGGAGGACGGAATTATACTGGCGAATAGCGCGCTCCTTGCAACAATGGTTTATGTGCAATCTGTAATTTAAAATCACAATCACGCCGTGCCTGGGTCGACCGGGCGCGGCGTGAGAGTGGGGAAATTCAGGTAATCGAGCATATAAGAAATAGGTTCAATATCTAAAAGCAACAAGCCAGTCCAAATTTTAGAGGGATTATGGTTGCCAAGTATAACCAAAATCACCCGACACAAAGAGCCCAGCCTTTGAATGGGCTCTTTTTTCTTGATCACGGCAATTCTTAAGGATTGAGTGCAAGGATGGTTTCCATGAGCCCTGGCTTGCTTGCCTGCGAGGCTGAGAGGGCTTATTAATAAGGGGGTTTATTATGACTACAGAATACCGAGACGTGGAGAAAGTAGGCGATATTGCGTTAGATGAAAATCTGGTGAGCGATTTTATCAATTATATTGAGGGACTGGATTTGGCTAAAACTCATGTTCTTTCAGAAGATGATGAGGAACAAAATCCTTACTTCAACAAACATATAATTCACGATTCGATTTTCGAGCGCTTCTTTCAAAATTCAGAAGATTATGAACTTTTTGTCAAGGCGGCCATACACACTAATTTTTTACCCCCCTCCACAACCAAGAAAGATGAGTGCCTGTTAAGAGGCCTCATCGGAAGCATTCATTTGTTTTTCACCGAATACTATAAGAAGTTTTTCGTTATCAGGGTGTCTGTAACGATCACTGATCCGGAATCGTTTATGCATTACCACAGGGATCTTGCCGGAGAAAATGCAGACCGATTTGTTATAGATATTACCGATTCTGAAAATGGAATGTCTGGTATCGAAGTGGAAGACAGATTATATAAATTAAACAGACTCGGCGTGTACAAATTGGACACCACCCGGTTGCACAGGGCGGCCAA
The DNA here is from genome assembly GCA_965372625.1 of uncultured Nitrospinaceae bacterium. Lineage (GTDB taxonomy): Bacteria > Nitrospinota > Nitrospinia > Nitrospinales > Nitrospinaceae > SZUA-226. Next base: position 112 of record CBDVDB010000025.1, on the reverse strand, counting down.
TTATTCTCCGAAACATAAAAAAATAAGTCTCATAATCCAATGCATATCTGAACTCGGACAGTATTTGGAATATCAAAGGAAACACCTGGATGTTTTCTACCAGACTTTGAGC
>CBDVDB010000024.1:0-17140 GCA_965372625.1 uncultured Nitrospinaceae bacterium | reverse complement strand
CCGCCAAGGAAGCCGCGATAAAAGAAGCCGCCGCCAAGGAGGCCGCCGCGAAGAAGGCCGCGATAAAAGAAGCCGCCGCCAAGGAAGCCGCCGCGAAGAAAGCCGCGATAAAAGAAGCCGCCGCAGCCGAAAAACAGCCGCCTAAATCGAAACCGAAAAAAGCCGTCAAGAAAGAGGCTGGTGATCCTTCGGCAACCAAGGCTGATCCGGCAACCAAGGCTGATCCGGCAGCGGACTCCAGTAGTGAAAGCCCTGAGGAAAAATCCGTTTCTGCCTGAGGGTCCGGCGGAGTCCTTCCCGGGTCCGGGTCAGGGAAAATCCTTATTTCATAGTTAGTGGTATTGAACGGCAGGAGGTGTTGGTAACGCCGGCTTCTGTCATCCCGCTTCAGGGTGCCCTGGCAGTATCGGGCCTACGATGGAGGCGATGGCAGGAAACGCACTCGCCGCCGATTCAACAAAATTTTGGTAAGCATTTCGATAGAGGAGAATTCGAAGAATGGAAGTAACAGCGGAAATGGTAAAAACGCTCCGTCAGCAGTCCGGAGCGGGAATCATGGACTGTAAAAACGCGCTGAAAGAAACCCAGGGCGATATTAAGGAAGCGATCACCAACCTGCGCAAGAAGGGTATTGCGAAAGCCGATAAAAAAGGCGGCCGGAGTACCGGCGATGGCGCGGTCGGGTCCTATATTCATGCCGGGAATAAAATCGGCGTTCTGTTGGAGCTCAACTGCGAGACCGATTTTGTCGCCAATACCGACGAGTTCAAGGAATTGTTAAGAGATATCGCCATGCACATCGCCGCGACTCAACCGCAGTTCACCTCGCGCGACGAGGTCACGCAGGAGATACTGGACAAGGAGCGGGAAATCTTCGCCCATCAGGCGCGTGAATCCGGCAAGCCGGATAAAATCATCGACAAGATCGTCGACGGCAAAATGGCGAAGTTCTTTGAAGAGAACTGTCTGCTGGATCAGGGATTCATCAAGGACGGGGATATGACCGTCCAGGAATTGATCAAGCAGAAAATTGCCAAGCTGGGAGAAAATATCACGGTCGGCGATTTTTCGCGTTTTGAAATCAGTAAGTAAACCTCAAAGGGGATTGCTTTGGATAAGCCCATCTACAAACGGGTGTTGTTGAAACTGGGAGGCGAGAGCCTGGCCGCCGAAAACGGCGGGTTCGGGATCGAACAGGCCGCGCTCAATAACATTGCCGGCGAAATCGCGGAGGCGAAGGGCATGGGCGTGCAGATCGCCATCGTCATCGGCGGCGGTAATATTTTAAGAGGCGCCACCGCCAGCGCTCTGGGAATGGAGCGGGTGACCGCCGATTACATGGGCATGCTGGCGACGGTCATCAACGCCTTGGCCCTGCAGAACGCGCTGGAAATCCAGGGAGTGCCGACGCGGGTGCTGACGGCTCTGGAAATTCGCCAAGTGGCCGAGCCCTATGTCCGGCGGCGGGCCATCAGGCATCTGGAAAAGGGGCGGGTGGTGATTTTTGCCGCGGGCACCGGCAATCCCTATTTCACCACGGATACCGCGGCCTCCCTGCGAGCTATCGAAATCGAGGCCGAGGTGATTTTCAAGGCCACCAAGGTGGACGGCATCTACTCCGCCGATCCCCTGAAGGATGCCCGAGCGACCAAGTTTGCCGAATTATCATACATTGATTTATTGAATAAAGGGCTCAAGGTGATGGATTCCACATCCGTGTCCCTGTGCATGGATAACAAACTGCCTATGATGATTTTCAACGTCCGGCAAAAGGACAGCATCAAGCGGGCTCTGTTGGGAGAAAAAATCGGAACCACTGTCGGGGCCAATTGATATGGACGATCTCATTAAAGATTCAGAACGTAAAATGAAAGTTTCCATCGATCACCTGCATACCGAGCTGGGCAAGGTGAGAACCGGCCGCGCTTCGGTGTCGCTGGTCGAGGATATCAAAATCGATTATTACGGCAACGCGACTCCGTTGGCGCAGACGGCGACGCTCGGCGTACCCGACAGCAAAACCATTACCATCGCTCCCTGGGATGTCTCCATGCTGCCGCTGATCGAAAAGGCCATTCAGGCCTCGGACCTGGGCTTGACCCCTTCCAGCGATGGCAAACTGGTTCGTCTGACCATTCCCCCGCTGACCACCGAGAGGCGTCAACAGTTGACCAAGGTGGTCAAGAAATACGGCGAGGACTGTAAAATCGCCATCCGCAACGTCCGCCGCGAATTCAATGACAAGCTCAAAGCCATGGAAAAGGACAATGCCCTCTCCAAGGACCAGGAACACAAGGGACACGACGATGTTCAGAAAATCACCGACAAGTATGTGACTGAGGTGGACCAGGTCGTCCAGGGCAAGGAAAAAGATGTCATGGAAGGTTGAGGGTTGCTTTATAATGTGAACAGGCAACCTTGAAGGGTTCGGCGGACAGGCTGGCCTCGGGTTGCTGAATCAATCCCAGTTGACGGAGATTTCCCCTTGCCCGACCCTGCGTTAATGAATCAAATCGATCCCAAGCGCCTGCCTCGCCATATCGCCATTATCATGGACGGCAACGGGCGCTGGGCCAAAAAGAAAATGCTCCCGCGTGTGGAGGGTCACCGCCGCGGCGTCAAAACCGTCGATAAAATGGTCAGCCTGTGCGCCGAGATGCACATCGAGGCCCTGACCCTGTACTCCTTCTCCGACGAAAACTGGAACCGCCCCCGCACCGAAATCGAAGCGCTCATGAAAATTCTCGACCAGTACCTGCACCGGGAACTGGAGCGCATGAAAAGGGAGAACATCCGATTCAATACCATCGGCCGCATTCATGAACTGCCGCCCGCGATTCAAAAACTCGTCCGCCACGCGGAGGACTTTACCCGGGACAACGACGGTCTCATTCTGACCCTGGCTCTGAGTTACGGAGGCCGGCAGGAGATCATCGATGCCGTCAAGAAAATTGCGAAACAAGTGCAGGAGGGCAGCCTTCCCATCGAGGATATTGATTTTCCGGTCATGGAGAGCAGTTTGTATACCCACGATTTGCCCGAGCCGGACCTGCTGATCCGTACCAGCGGAGAAAAGCGCATCAGCAATTTTCTCCTGTACCAGATGGCCTACACGGAATTGCATTACACGCAGGTGTTGTGGCCGGAATTTACCGAAGACGATCTGCTCAAAGCCATCATCGATTTCCAGAACCGGGAACGGCGGTTCGGCTTGATCGGCGACCAGATCGTCAAAGCCTGACTTTTGCCCCAATAGCATTCCCAAGATGGACTCCTATGTTCCCCCTCAGACCCACGTATGATTTGAAACAGGAGATCGCCGAGTGAAGCGCGTATTGAGCGGGCTGGTACTCATTCCCGTGGTCCTGGGGATTGTCCAATATGGATCGCCCCTGTTGTTTCTCGCTCTGGTGACCGCCGCCGTGCTGGCGGGCTGGCGGGAATACTTCCGGTTGATGCGTCATACCGGAATAGCGATCCATCCCATCGTCGGCGGGGTGATGTGCCTGCTGCTGGTGTTCTGTTTTTACCGGAACGATTTTTTCCTGGTCTGGCTGGCGGTTTGCCCCATGACGTTGTTTATCACTGGATACGCCTCCCGGGCGGCCCCGGAGGAGACCCTCAATCAGGTGGCCTACTCGTGGCTGGGCGTCGTTTATGTGTCCGGGTTGATGGGCTATTTCATCCTTCTGCGCGGGATGGAGCACGGCAACCACATCCTCTTTTTTCTTTTTATGGTGATCTGGTTGGGGGATACTGCCGCTTACTACGTCGGAAAAAATTTTGGAAAAACCCCGCTGGCGCCCAGCATCAGCCCCGGCAAAACCATTGCAGGATCGGTCGCTGGACTGGCCGGAAGCGTCGCTGGAGGGGTGGCGGCCAAATACTTGTTTTTTGAAAGCCTTCCTCTAAGCCATTGTTTGATTATGGCCTTATTGTGCGGTATTATGGGTCAAATCGGAGATTTAGCCGAGTCCCTGTTCAAGCGCCGGGCAGGTGTCAAGGACTCCGGATCATTGATTCCGGGCCACGGCGGCATCCTGGACCGGCTGGACAGCCTGATGTTTGCCGGCCCCGCTTTTTACATTTACCACAGTTTGTTTTTATGAGCGGGTGGGGCGCAGGTTCTATTACCTTTTTGTAAGGTTGTGGTTTATCCTGATACTTACCACTGGACAGTTAACCGGCCGCGAGGGCTTATGAAGAAAATTTCCATCCTGGGGTCCACTGGATCCATAGGCGTCAATACACTGGATGTCATCAACCGCAACCCCGAAAAGTTTGAAGTCTGGGGTCTGGCCGCCGGACGCAACGTCGAAATTCTCGCCCAGCAAACCCGAAAATTCAAACCCAAAATAATTTCCCTGCACGATGCGTCGCTTCTGGGAAAATTGCGCCAGTTGATCGGCGATCAGAAAGTGGAAATCGTCACCGGCGAAGCGGGCGCGACCCAGGTGGCTACCCTGCCGGCAGTCGACGTCGTCGTTTCAGGTATAGTGGGATGCGCCGGGCTGGTGTCCACCTACGCCGCGGTGAACGCCGGCAAAACCCTGGCGCTGGCCAACAAGGAAACCCTGGTAGTGGCCGGGGAACTGGTTCTTAAAGCCGCCCAGGGTAAATCAGATATCATTCCCGTCGACAGCGAGCACAGCGCCATTTTACAGGTGTTGAACGGCGAAAACCGCGACCGCATCAAGCGCATTATCCTCACCGCGTCGGGCGGACCGTTCCGCACCTACTCGCTGGAACAGATGGAAAACGTGACGGTGAAAGAGGCGCTCAATCATCCCAACTGGGACATGGGCGACAAGATCACCATCGACTCCGCCACCATGATGAACAAGGGCCTCGAGTTTATCGAAGCGAAATGGCTGTTCGGACTGGAGACGCAGGTGGACATCATCGTACACGCGCAAAGCATCGTGCATTCGATGATCGAGTTTGTGGATACATCCATCATCGCGCAACTGGGTATTCCCGATATGCGCGTGCCCATCGCCTATGCGTTGTCGTACCCGGATCGCATCGACTGCCAACTGCCGTCGCTGGATCTGTCGGCGTTATCGAAACTCACGTTCGAGCCGCCGGACACCAAGCGGTTCCCCTGTCTGCAGTTGGCGAAGGACGCGATGGACATCGGCCAGACCATGCCCGCGGTTCTCAACGGCGCCAACGAGATTGCCGTGCAGGCCTTTCTGGATGAAGAAATCCCTTACAAGGATATTCCCGAAATCATCCGCCTGGCCATGAATAGCCACAACACCCGGCCGATCACCGCCATCGAGGATGTTCTGGAAGCGGACCGCTGGGCCCGCGAAGAAACCCGCAAGCTCATCACCGTCACTCTCTAAAATTTTTGTCCCCCTGAGTGGGCCGAAGGGTGGCCTACCTGTAAAAGAATTTCTTTCTATGAGTTCATTCAGAATCGGTAACGGATACGATGTACACCGCCTGGTAGCGGGGCGCAAACTGATCCTTGGTGGGGTGGACATCCCGCATGACAAGGGCCTCGACGGCCATTCCGACGCCGATGCGTTGTGCCACGCGATCTGCGATGCGCTGTTGGGTGCGGTGGGCGCCGGCGACATCGGTCATTATTTCCCCGATACCGACCCCCAATGGAAAGATATCTCAAGTCTACTGTTGTTGGAGAAAGTCGGAAAAGTGGTGAAGGAGCAGGGGTATAAGATCAGCAATACCGACGCCACCCTCATCGCGCAGGCGCCGAAACTGGCGCCGTACATCGACCGGATGAAACAGAACATCGCCAAAGCGCTGGCGATCGGTCCGGCGCAGGTGAACGTTAAGGCCACGACCACTGAAAAACTCGGCTTCCTGGGCCGCGAAGAAGGCATCGCCGCCGATGCCGTGGCGCTGGTGGAAAAAATTTAACCGCTCCTCCCCGGAGGGGGAACGGGCTGACCGATAACGGCAACCGAGAATCCCTGAGCGCAATTTAGAAATTGGGTCCAGCGTCACGCTGGCCGGGCGTGGCCCGGCTAAATACCGCCTGGAATATGGTCGTCGCTTGAGCTTTCGATTTTACTGAGCCGCTCTTCCGTGGTGGTTTTAACGGAATCGAGGACGCGGTCCATCTCTTTCATTTTGTCCAGCATCCACAACAGTTCTTCCAGCGTGAACTTGCCTTCCGACTTCAGCTTGGTTTTCAAAACATCGTAGGTCATTCCCATGGGACACCCTCCTAAAAAAATGGCTGACCGAGGCCCTGAGAGGCTCAGTCAGGTGGCCATTTCAACAATGTCCCCCCGGCGTATAAACGCTCTATCAGTATAGGCCCCGGAAACCCGAAATGCTTGTTTTTTTTAGGCTTTGTCCCTCCAGGCAGGCCAAAATCAAGGGTATCCGCTGAATGGGGGTTCAGCAAAAATGAGGCTCAGCCGCTGTTTTCAAACCTCCCGCGCCCTCTTCCCAAATTCAATTATTTATGCTAAATTCCCTGTTTCCGAAGTCGAGGCTTCGCATTGTTTTTCAACGCCGACCCACCCCGGGTTTGAGTCAGAACCATCCCCGATACTTGTACCCTATGGATAATATTTATGCGGCGTGAGGACCGTATTGTCATTACCGGAATCGGCCTGACGGCCCCCAATGGAAATACCCTTGCGGAATTTCGCAAGAGTCTCCTGGCGGGGAAATCCGGCGTGGTGAAGTTCGAGACGCGCTACATGGGCGAGGTTTTGGCCGGGGTGTGCGATTTCGACGAACTCAAGTACCAGAAGAAAAAAAGTCTCCGGCGCGGCACGCGGGCGGGGTCGATCGCCATTTACTGCGCGCAGGAAGCGATGGCGGACTCCGGCATCGCGTTCGACGCGGTCGACAAATCGCGCGTCGGCGTTTACCTCGGCACCACCGAGCACGGCAACGTGGAGACCGAGAACGAAGTCTACGCCATCAGCAAGTATGATTACGACATCAAATACTGGTCGCACCATCACAACCCGCGGACGGTAGCCAACAATCCGGCGGGCGAGGTGACGCTCAACATGGGCATCACCGGACCCCATTACGCCATCGGCGCGGCCTGCGCGGCGGGCAATCTGGGGATTATCCAGGGTGCGCAGATGCTGCGGCTGAACGAGGTGGATCTGGCCCTGGTGGGTGGCGTCTCGGAGAGCATTCACACCTTCGGCATCTTCGCCAGCTTCAAGAGCGAGGGGGCCCTGGCGGAACACGCGGACCCGGCGAAAGCGAGCCGCCCGTTCGACATCAACCGTAACGGCATCGTCTGTTCGGAAGGGGGATGCATCTACACTCTCGAACGCCTGCCAGAAGCGGAAGCGCGCGGCGCCCGGATTTATGGGGAAATCATTGGCCACGCCAGTAATTCGGATGCCTTTGATTACATCCTGCCGGAGCCGGGGCGGCAGGCCGAGTGCATGCGGCTGGCACTGGACCGCGCCGGACTGCAACCGGGGGATATCGACATTCTCAACACCCATGCGACGGCGACCCAACTGGGCGATATTCAGGAATGCAAAGCGGTGCGCGCGGTATTCGGCGACAGTGAGCGCACAAGAATAAATAATACAAAGAGTTATATTGGACATACCATGGGCGCGGCGGGAGCGTTGGAGCTTACGGGCAACCTGCCGGCATTCGAGGACGGCACGGTCCATCCGACCATCAACCTCGACGAGATCGATCCCGAGTGCCAGTTGAATAACCTGGTGGTGAACACTCCGGAGCAGTTGAACGGAGTGAATATTATCATGAATAATTCATTCGGAATGTTCGGCATTAATTCTGTTTTGATTGTTCGCAAATACCAAAAATAGTATTGAAATTCAGGTAGTTTTACCCTAACATCAAGTTTTAGGAGAACGCGCTTAATGACCAGGGAACAAGTACGAAATGCTGTCCTCGATATCCTCTCCGACATCGCTCCGGACGAAGATTTAGGCTCCATCAAGGACGATGAAAAACTGCGGGACCAGTTTGATCTGGACTCGATGGATTTCCTTGATATCGTGATGGAATTGCGGAAACGCTTCAAATTGGAAGTACCTGAAAAGGACTACCAGGAGTTGGTGTCGATGGCGAGCAGTGTCGAGTACCTGTTGCCGCGCCTGAAAGACATCGAACTGGTCAGTTGAAGCCGTTCCGGGACTTTCTTCCCGCCCTTCCTTTTAAATAAGATCCCCAACCGCCCAGGCGGTTTACTTGATTTCCAGCCTCGTTTACAATCATACCCATGAAATATGACGCGATTATCATAGGCTCGGGTCTATCCGGACTGGCCGCGGGCATTCGCCTGGCGCTGTTCGACAAGAAGGTCCTGATCGTCGAAAAGCATGTGGAAGTCGGGGGTCTCAATTCCTTTTACAATCGCAAGCACCGCACCTTCGACGTCGGCCTGCACGCCATGACCAATTACACGCCCAAGGGCGTGCGCTCCTCCCCTTTAGGCAAGCTTCTCAAACAACTGCGGTTCAAGCACGAGGAGTTCCGCCTGTGCCCGCAGGAGATGTCCGAAATCCGCTTCCCGGAAAAGGCGCTCCGGTTCACCAATGAGTTTGAATTCTTCGAGCAGGAAATCGCCGAGCAGTTTCCATCCCAGGCGGACGGATTCCAGCAGCTGCTCACTCGTATCCGCGCATTCAACGAGTTGGATCTGAGCGATAATCAGCGGATTTCATCGCGCCAGGTACTGGAGAGCCACCTGACCGACCCGGCGCTGATCGACATGCTGTACTGCCCGCTCATGTATTACGGTAACGCGTCGGAAGGCGACATGGATTTTTATCAGTTCGTGATCATGTTCAAGAGCATCTTCATGGAGGGCTTCGCCAAACCCGTCGGCGGCATGCCGTACATCCTGAAACTGCTGGTCGATAAGTACACCGGTCTGGGCGGAGAGTTGCGCCTGGGTGCCGGGGTGCAGGCGATTGAGCATAAAGATGGCATTTTGCAATCCGTCCACCTGGAAAACGGCGAAATACTGGCGGCGGACAAGGTGATCTCCTCCGCCGGGGCGGTCGAGACCCTGCGCCTGTGCCGTCCCAGAGTGGCGGAGGAATCCGATCTGGAAATCGGCCGGATGTCGTTTATCGAGTCGATATTCGTTCTGGACCGTCTGCCGAAGGCGGTGGGATATGACAAAAGCATCGTGTTTTACAGCACCCAGCCGCGCTTTACGTACCGGGTGCCGGAGGGATTGATCGATATCACCAGCGGCGTTTTGTGCTGTCCCAACAACTTTCAGTACCCGGAAGGGCCGTCCGAAGGCATGATCCGCCTCACCCACCAGGCGAATTTCGGGCTTTGGGATAAATTGCAGCGTTCCGATTACCGCGCCGCCAAAAAAGAATACCGCGAGCGGGGGGTGAATGAATTGTTGACATTTTTCCCGGATTTCAGCGATCATGTTATATATATAGATTCGTTTACGCCCAAGACTATATTCAAATATACCGGCCACCTGAACGGCGCCGTCTATGGTTCTCCCACCAAGATAAGGAGTGGATTGACACCCGTAAAAAACTTATTTATTTGTGGGACAGATCAGGGATTTTTGGGTATTATTGGGGCGACACTGAGCGGAATTTCAATGGCTAACCTGCATATCCTGCAGGCCGAGGCCAAATCCGAAACCAGGAGATCCTAATGTCTAAAGACTGGCTGAAGGGAATCAAATCAGCTTACGATACCATCATTATCGGCAGCGGCCTGGCGGGCCTGACCGCCGCCAACAAGCTGGCCAAACTGGGACACAAAGTCCTCATCCTTGAACATCATTATAATCTGGGCGGACTGGCCACCTGGTTCAAACGCAAGGGCGGCCATATTCTGGATATCTCCCTGCACGGCTTTCCCACCGGCATGATCAAAACCTGCCGGAAATACTGGACCCAGGAAATCGCCGATTCCATCATCCGCCTCAAGAACATCCGCTTCGACAATCCACAATTCTCTTTCCGGACCAATTTCGATAAAAACGACTTTACGCGGGTGATGAAAGAACATTTTGGAATTGTCAAGGAAACCATCGACGATTTTTTCAAAACCGTACGGGCGATGAATTTTTACGACGACCTTTCGATGACCACCCGCGAATTGTTCGAAAAGTTTTTTCCGGGCCGGACCGATGTGCATCGTCTGTTGATGGAACCGATCACTTACGCCAACGGTTCGACCCTGGATGATCCGGCGATCACCTACGGAATCGTGTTTTCCAACTTCATGGACAAAGGGGTGTACACCTTTAAGGGCGGCACCAATGAACTGATCAAGAAAATGAAGAAGGAATTGCTGAAGAACGGGGTGGATATCCGCACCCATTGCATGGTCGATCGCGTGGTCGTGGATGACGATAAAACCGTGCGCGGCGTCGAGGTTTTGGGCCGCGTCATTCCCTCCAAAACCGTTTTATCCAATTCGAATATTTTAAGCACCATACAGAAGTTGACCGGGGAGGAACATTTCACCCCGGAATTTCTTGCAGAAGTTAAAAAAGTCCGGCTGAATGACAGCAGTTGCCAGGTGTATATCGGAATTAAAAAGGGCGAGAAAATCGAGAACGTCGGCGATTTGCTGTTCACCTCCCAGGAAAAGGAATTCAGTTCGGAATCCCTTTTGGAACCGGAAACCACCAGCCGGACGTTCAGTTTTTATTATCCGGAAATCCGGCCGGGTTTGAATATGTACTCCATTGTGGCGTCGTCCAACGCGCGGTTCCGGGACTGGGCGCATTTGACCCGGCAGGAGTATGAGAAGAAAAAGAAACAGTTGATCGAGCGGACGCTTGTTGCCCTGGAAAAATACGTTCCCGATGTTCGTAAAAAAATCGGGCTTCTGGAAGCCTCCACCCCGCTGACGTTCAAACGCTACACCACGCATCCGGGAGGCGCGTCTTTCGGGACCAAATTTGAAGGACTCCAGGTCAGTAAAGACCTTCCCAAGCAAATAGGAGGCCTGTTCCACGCCGGTTCGGTGGGCATCATCATGTCCGGCTGGCTGGGCGCCGCTAATTACGGCGTGATCGTGGCCAACGAAGTGGACAGATTCCTGCATGTGGTGCATGAGTCCAAACCGGAACTGGAAACCGCCGGGGTATAGACTCCGGGGCGGTTATCCGCCAGGCAAGTTGAATATTCTTTTTTTCTTCCCTTCTTCCTTCTAATTCATTGACCATGAATTTCGATTTTAAGGATCAGACGGTTATTGTGACCGGCGGCACGCGCGGCATTGGCAAGGGCGTGTCCGAGGCGTTTCTCGCCGCGGGCGCCAGAGTGATCGCCACTTATCAATCCAATGCCACCGTCGCGCAGGAATTCCAGGAAGCCAACGAACAATACGAAGACCGGCTCTATTGCCGGCAATTTGACGTGGCCTCGCATACCGACGTCGTTTCTTTTTTCCGGTACGTGGAGGAAAATTTCCAACAGTTTGAGATACTCGTCAATAATGCCGGTATTCGGCGGGATAACGTGGTCGGGATGATGCCCGCGGAGGATTGGACAGCGGTCATTCAAACCAACCTGACCGGGACGTTTCACATGAGCAAGATCGCGGTCCAGCATCTGATGCGCCAGAAGTATGGGAGGATTATCAGCATCACCTCACCCATCGGCCGGTTTGGTTTCGCGGGGCAGGCCAATTATGCCGCCAGCAAAGCGGGGCAGGAAGCGTTCACCCGGTCTCTGTGCAAGGAAGTGGGCAGCCGCAACATCACTGTCAATTGCGTGTCGCCCGGTTTTATCGACACCGACCTGATCGCCGACCTGCCGGAGGAACAGAAGAAACAATATACGGCGCTGGTTCCCATGAAGCGGTTCGGCACCATCGAGGAAGTGGCGCGGGCCGTGCTGTTTCTGGCCGACCGCGATTCCGCGTATATCAACGGTGCCGTGTTGGAGATTTCAGGCGGACTATAATGCAGGAAGAAATCCTGAACGCCATCCCCCACCGTCCCCCCTTTTTGTTCGTCGATGAAATTATCGAGCAGGCCGATGACCATATCGCCACCCGCAAACGCATCGATCCGGAAGAACCCTTTTTCAAGGGACACTACCCCGGATACCCGATCATGCCCGGCGTGCTGGTGTGCGAGTGCGTGTTTCAATCGGGAGCCCTGCTGATTGCGAAGCGATTGGGAGCGCTCGGCAAAGGCGTGCCGGTGATGGCGCGCATCAGCAACGTCAAATTTAAAAAACCCGTTTTACCGGGAGATGTTTTGGACATGTCGGTCGATTATGTGGAGCAGGTAGGACCCGCCCATTACATGAAAGGCAAAGTATCCACCAACGGTAAAACCGTGCTCACCGTGGAATTCACCGTCATGCTGACGGGAGAGGCGCCATGAGCTTTCTCAATCTGGAAAACAAAACCGTCCTGGTGATCGGCGTCGCCAATAAAAAAAGCGTCGCTTATCATATCGGCAAAACGCTGGAAGCGGAAAACGCCAACGTGCTGTACAGCGTCCGCTCGGCAGAACGAAAAGCCAGCGTCGCCAAACTTATCGATCCCGGCCGGACGTTTGTTTGCGATGTGGAACGGGATGAAGATATCGCCCGATTGCAAAAGGAAGTGTCCACCAAGACGGATGTCCTGCACGGCCTCGTGCATTCCATCGCCTTCGCCAATTTTTCCGAGGGCCTGAAACCGTTTCACGAAACGTCGAAGAAGGATTTTTTGCAGTGCGTCGATATTTCCTGCTATTCCCTCATCAACCTGGCCAACGCGTTCAAGGATTTGTTCGATCCCAACGCTTCCGTCATGACCGTCTCCATCTCCACGACGCGCATGGCGGCAGAGAATTACGGTTACATGGGTCCCGCCAAGGCCGCGCTCGATTCTTCCCTGTGCTTTCTCGCCAAATCGTTCAGCGCGTTTTCGAAAGTGCGGTTTAATTCCGTGAATGCCGGACTGCTCAAATCCTCCGCTTCGGCGGGCATCCCCGGATATATCGATTCCTATCTGCACGCCGAGGAGTCGACCCTGCGCAAACAGGCCCTGACCACCCAGGAGGTGGCGAACGCGGCGGTATTTCTGCTCAGCGAACGCGCCAGCGGCATCAACGCCCAGGGCATCGTCCTCGACGCCGGCATGTCCGTCAACTACTTCGATAAGGACATCGTCCGCAAATCCCAACGGCCCGAATAAGATCTCTCCTCTTTTCAGGTATGCGCGAATTATGACTTAAGCCCGGAGCGCAAGAACCCATGCCGTTTTCCAATTTAAATCTAACTAATTGATTTATAGGTGATTATAGGTTCTCAAGAGAGAGCTCCAGATAGTCGATTTTCTCCTATCTAGTAAATACTACTACCAGATATAGCTGTTACTACTACTTTTATATAGACTTTCCTTTACTATTTATGTTAAATTTAATTATATTAAAAAGTTCCGATTTTGGATAATTGATTTCACGTTTCAAAATGCGCTTGGTTTTTTTGAAAGTATTCATATCTCTTACAGTGCATTTTAACGGTTGGTTTTTTGCGTGACATTTAAAATGGAATTCATATTTCAGGTAGCGACCGGCGCGGAAGAAATGAGCTCCAGCATCAAGGAGATCGCTCCCAACGCGACCGACTCGACGACGGCTGAAATCGGTAGCAATGTAGCCCAGGCCGCCCAAGGCAGTGGCGACATCGCGAGGAACATCGGCGGAGTGGCCAAGGTGGCGCAGAGCACAGCTGAAGGGTCGACGGAAACCCAAAAAGCCTTCAGCGAACTTTCCCGCATGGCTATCGAGATGGAAACCATCGTCAGCCGCTTCAAGTTTTAAGGTAGGCTTGAGAAGTGATTTAAAAGTATTCCGACTTTCATGTGACTTCTTTAAGGCTACTCGGAGGGCTTGAAAGCTAAATTGCTTTCAAGCCCTCTCCTTTTTTTGTGAGGGCTTTCCGGTCAGAATTGTTGGAGGAAGCGCAGGTCGTTTTCGAAGAACAAACGGATGTCGGTGACGCCGTATTTGAGCATGGCGATGCGCTCGATCCCCATTCCGAAAGCGAATCCCGTCCATTTTTCGGCATCGTAGTTGACCGAGCCGAACACCGCCGGGTCCACCATGCCGGCGCCGAGGATTTCCAGCCAGCCGGTCTGCGAGCACACCCGGCAGCCTTTGCCCGCGCACATGACGCATTGGATGTCCACTTCCGCGCTGGGGCAGGTGAAGGGAAAAAAACTGGGGCGAAACCGCACTTTCGTTTTCACACCGAAAATCTCATGCACAAAAATATTCATCACTCCCTTGAGATCGCTGAACGCCACATTTTCGTCCACCATCAGCCCTTCGATCTGGTGGAACATGGGGGTATGGGAGATATCCGAATCACAGCGGTACACCTTGCCCGGCGCGATGATGCGCAGCGGCGGTCGCTGTTTTTCCATGACATGAATTTGTACCGGTGAGGTGTGGGTGCGCAACACTTTTTCGCCGCCGATGTAAAACGTATCCTGCATGTCGCGCGCCGGATGGTCTTTGGGGATGTTGAGGGCTTCGAAATTGTAATAATCTGATTCCACTTCCGGCCCTTCCGCCACCTGGAACCCGAGGCTGACGAACACCGCGATGATTTCCTCCATGACCTGGGTGATGGGATGGAGGGTGCCGCGGGCTTCCTTGCGGCCGGGCAGGGTGGTGTCGAAAGTGCTTTCGGCTTCTGGTGAGGAGGAACTTTTCAGTTTATCGGTTTTTTCCCGGATCTCATTTTCAATCCAGTTCTTCAGTTCATTGACGTGCCGGCCGACTTCCCTTTTCTGCTCGGCAGACAACTCGCGCATGTCTTTCAACACTTGCGTTACCAGGCCCTTTTTCCCGAGAAAATCCGTCCGCAATTGCCGGAGTTCCTCGCCGAGGGCGATCCCGGAAAGGCGGGCCTTGAAGTCGTTTTTATATTGTTTGATTTTATCGATCATGTGCCGGGAAAAGGAAAATAGGACTTAAACAAAAAAAGCCCGACCCCCGGAGGGAATCAAGCTTATGAGATAGGGCAGAAAGAGCCGGGGTTGCACGCGGGCCGGAGCATCCCCATGGTCAATGGCTCAACTGAGCCCGGGCCGTGTCCACCAAAACTTTGAAGGATTGTTCGTTATGGATGGCCATATCGGAAAGTACTTTCCGGTCGAGCTCGACATTGGCTTTTTTCAGCCCGTGCATGAACTGGCTGTAAGTCATGCCATCGGCCCGGACGGCGGCATTGATGCGGGCAATCCACAATCGCCTGAAATCCCGCTTGCGGGTTCGCCGGTCCCGGTAGGCATAGCACAGGGCTTTTTCCACCGACTCCCGCGCCTTGCGGAATACGCGGCTGCGGACACTGCGGAACCCCTTGGCCATTCGGAGAACGCGTTTCCTTCTCTTTCGGGACACGGTGCCGCTAATTGCTCTGGACATTGATTTCTCCTATCAGTAAGGCAGCAGGACATGGACGCGCTTGGCATCTCCGGGCGCCATGATCTTGCTGTGCCTTAAATTCCGTTTGCGTTTGGTGGTTTTGCTGGTCAGGATGTGGCTGGTGAGGGCGCAGTTGCGCCTGATCTTACCCTTGGCCGTTTTGCGGAAACGCTTGGCCGCACCCCTGTTGGTTTTCATTTTTGGCACTTTAAATTCTCCATGGCACGCCAATTATCGCGCCTTGAGCAGATTCCCCGGGACCGCACTTGGGTGAGTT
This sequence comes from uncultured Nitrospinaceae bacterium, assembly GCA_965372625.1. GTDB lineage: Bacteria > Nitrospinota > Nitrospinia > Nitrospinales > Nitrospinaceae > SZUA-226. The sequence continues at coordinate 1,502 of CBDVDB010000024.1, read as the reverse complement.
TTCAAAAGAAACTAAAAATTCTCCATCGGATACCGATTATCCTGCCTTAAGCGGATTCCCGATGACCGCACCCTGGTTAATTTTTATCAATGGGGACTTAAAAATCTCCAGCGGAAACCGGGTATCATACCCGAAGAGCGAGGGAGAGTCAACTCTCAGAATCCGTTGAATTTCAGGCTTCTTTCTTTTTTAATTTGGGGACCAGAATCATGGTCAGGGTCCGGCCTTCCTGCTTGGCACTTTGTTCGATAACGCCATAATCTTCCACCGCTTCGGCCACCCGCTCGAGAATTTTTTCACCCCCCGTCCGGTGGACGATCTCCCGTCCCTTGAAAAAAATCACCACTTTGGCCTTGTCCCCGGCCTCGAGGAATCTCAGCACGTGTTTGACCTTGAAATCAAAGTCGTGCTGGTTCGTATTGGGCCGGAACTTGACCTCTTTGACATGAATAACCTTTTGATTTTTCTTGGCTTCGTGGGCTCGCTTGCTTTGCTTGTATTTGTGTTTGCCCCAATCCATGATCCGGCAAACCGGGGGGTTGGCGTTCGGTGACACTTCGACTAAATCCAAATCCTTGTCCTGGGCTAACGCAATGGCTTCGCGGGTGGGGAAGGTGCCCAACTGCTCCCCATCCGTGTCAATCACTGAGACTTCCTTGACACGGATCATTGTGTTCACCCTTTGTTTTTTGATTATAGCTTTCTCCTTGAAGAATATTATTCGGAATCGACCGCTTTGGTCTCGATTAATTCGCGCAACTCCTTGAGGAAGTCCTCCACCGGCATCACCCGGGTTTCCTTGGATCTCCGCTTCCTTACGGCCACGGTTTTGGCCTGCACTTCCTGGTCGCCCAGGACCACCATGTAAGGGATTTTATTGAGTTGAGCTTCCCTTATCTTGAACCCAATCTTCTCATTTCGCAAGTCCTTTTCAACGCGAATGCCTTCTTCTTCCAGGTGTGCCGCCACTTCCTCGGCGTACGGAACCTGGCTGTCGGTGATCGGCAGTAAAATCACCTGCACCGGGGCCAGCCATACCGGAAACGCTCCGGCGTAGTGTTCGATCAGGCATCCGAAAAACCGTTCCAGCGACCCCATGAGCGCCCGGTGGATCATGATCGGCCGGTGTTTGTTGCCGTCTTCGCCGATATACGTCATCTCGAACCGCTCCGGCAGGTTGAAATCGACCTGAATGGTGGACACCTGCCAGTACCGGTTGAGGCTGTCCTTGATCTTGATATCGATCTTGGGTCCGTAAAACACGCCTTCACCGGGGTCCACCTCATAAGGCAATTCGGCCCTCTTGAGCGCGGCCTCCAGCGCTCCGGTGGCGGTTTCCCAATCGGCGTCGGAGCCGACGGATTTTTCCGGACGGGTGCTCAAGAACACCTTGTACTCCCAGAACCCGAAGGAGCGCAGGATGAACAACACGAATTTAAGCACTTGGGCCACTTCGTCTTCCAGTTGGTCCGGGCGGCAGAACAGATGCGCGTCGTCCTGCG
>CBDVDB010000023.1:0-17151 GCA_965372625.1 uncultured Nitrospinaceae bacterium | reverse complement strand
AGGATAGACTGGTAGTTGCGCAAAGTAGGCCTCCTCATGGGTTATAGCCCCAGCCTTGTGGCTGGAGCGAGGGGAAAATTAAAATTGGGAGTCATCTTGTCACATGGACCCGTCAAAATCAAGAATAAACAGGGGCGCCGGTTATTTCCGGCTATGGGTCCTTTGCCTGCCGATATGGGGGCTTTTGGGGGGATGCGACTTCAAAATTCCGCCCAAGCCGCCGGACGTGTTTTCAAAGGTCAACTCGGTCCCGGTGGGGGTGGGACCCGCCTATCTGGTGTCGGCGGACCTGAACCTTGATGGGGAGGCCGACCTCGTCTCCGCCAATTCCAGGGACAATACCCTTTTGATTATGTACGGGGGCGGTAATGGCTCGTTTAAATCCGGCCCTCGCCTGCGGGTCCCTCTGGAGCCTACGGCGCTGGCCGTGGCCGATCTTAATAAAGACGGTTGGCCGGACATCCTGGCCAATTCCAAGGGAACTCATTCCCTGACGGTATTGCTCAGCAAAGGTAAAAACTCCTTTGCCAGGCCCCGGTCCATCAAAACCGGCCGGGTGCCCCTGTTCATCATTATGGGAGATTTCAATGAGGACGGTTTGCCGGATGCGGCGGTCACGCTGGCGTTCAGTAAAATGGAAATTTATCTGGGGCGTGGCAACGGCCGTTTCCAAAAGGGAGAGACTTACGAAACCGGCTCCCGATCGTTTTCCGGCGTATCAAAAGATTTCAACCGGGACGGCCATTTGGACATCGCCCTCGCAGTTCACAGCAGTAACGCCAGCTCCATCCGCCTTTATTTCGGCCAGGGCGACGGCACCTTCCCCACTTCTAAAAAAATCTCTCAGGGACTGGGATGCCTCACGCTGGCTTCACGGGATATGAACGCCGACGGCTTACCCGATCTGGTGGCCACCTCGGCTATCGGGGATAACCTGTACTTCCTGGAGTCCAACGGGGACGGTTCGTTCAAAAAAGAAATCGCGTTTTCGGGAGGTGGCGGACCGATTGCCCTGGCGGTGGATGATTTTGACGAGGATAAACAATTGGACGTGGTGGTCGCCAACTCGCGGAGCAGTTCGTTCTCGCTGATCACCCGAAACCCTGACGGCAGTTTTCATTTTCCGGTGAGGGATTATGTGACGGGGGGAACGCCTCTTACTTTAACGACCGGAGATTTCAACAGTGACGGCCTGAGCGACATCGCCATCGCCAGCAACTCCGAAGGCACAGTGGAAATTTTTTTAAGACGACGGATTTTAAAGTAGCAAACCGGGCAAGGCCCGGACCGCTCCGCGCGGGGCGGATTTTTAAAATCCTCCCCTCCTTCCAAAGGAGGGGCTGGGGGTGGTTGATGATTTATTCCTTATTCAAAACCAAAACACAGATTCTTCGCTCCACTATGTTCCGCTCAGAATGACAAGATACATTCAATTTGTCATCCTGAGCGCCAGCGAAGGATCCAGGTTTTCTCCGTGGCCTCGGTGTCCTCTGTGGTGAGAAAATCCTAACCTTGGGGCGAAAATTGGGGAACGATTTTCAATTTCCGCCACTGGTTGAAGTAATATTTTATTTCCCCGCCCTTGACCGGATAAATCTTGACGTACTTCTCCCTGCCGTCGGGCTGGCGTTCGACGATAACGATTTTTTTGTCAAGGAGGCGGGTGGCCTTCCTCACATAAAGAAAGGTGTAGGGCTGGTCACGGGCGATCAGGCGATGCAATTTCCGCGTCATTTCAATCTGTTGCTGTTTATCGTATTCCTGACGAATGGCGACGATCAGGCGGTCGGCCTCCTGATTCTTGTAACCGACAAAATTCAACTGCTGGGGACCGGCCTGGCTGGAATGCCATAACTGATACAGGTCGGGATCGATCCCCATACTCCATCCCAGGACCAGGGCATCGAACTTGAGCGAGTTGACGAAATCCTTGAGGAACACCGCCCATTCAAACACCTGGGGATTGCACTTGACGCCGATCTTGCCCCAATAGTTCTGAACGATGGTTATTATGCTTTTACGAATGGAGTTGCCGCTGTTGGTGATAAGGTTGAACTCAAACAGTTTTCCATCTTTCTCCAGCCAGCCGTCCTGGTTTTTCCGCCAGCCCAGTTTATTCAGAATGCGCAGAGCCCCCTCCGGATCGTAAGGAATGGGCTGGACCTTATGATCATACCAGTCGGTGATTTTGGGATAAGGTCCGGTAACCCGCTCGCCCTCGTTGTAAAGCACGTATTCGATTATTTTATCGACGTCGATGGCCATGCCCAGGGCTTTACGCACCTCCGGCGACCGAAACAGAGGTTTGCGCAGGTTGTAGCCAATATAGGAATACACAAAACCCACGGTGGAAAAACTTTGATACTTGGGATGCGATTTGAGCCGGGCCACTTGGTGAGGAAGAGCCCTGTAATCGTCCGCCGCGCCGGAATAAAATTCCATTTCCTGGGTTAAAGGGTCAACGATGATGCGCATGACAAACTCGCCGTATTCGGGCGGGCCTTCCCAGTAATCATCGTTGCGGACCAACCGGATAAACTGATCGCCTTGCCACTCCTTGAAAATAAACGGCCCGGTGCCGACCGGGTTGCGGTTAAAATCGCTGTCGCGCATGGTAAAGTTATCGATCTCGTCATCGCTCAGGTTTTTGTCCCGCGCTTCGCGTTTCAAAGCTTCGGCGTTTAAAAGATGCTCCGGAAGCATGCCCATCATCCAGGCATTGATGGCGGGAGAAAACAGCCGCTGGTAAACGAATTTAATTTTGTATTTGCCCAGAACCTCTACCGACTTGACGGGTTCATAATCCGAAGTCCGCGGCGATGCATTCCGTGGATTCATGATGGATTCATAGGTGAACAACGCATCGCCGGAATCGAACTCATGCCCGTCATGAAACCTCACTCCTTTTTTCAATTTAAAAATGAGAATCGGATTGTGCTCCATCACGTTAAGTATTTCGGGATAATAGTTTTCGAGAAGCTTTTGTTGGGAAGGATTTTTAGCCGATATGAATTGACGATAAGGAAACCGGCTAACGTAATCCTTGCCAAGAATTTTGAGCAGAGGATCGAAGAAATACTGATCCACTCTTTCCAGAGTAAATTTCAAGCGGGTGGGTTGTTGCAATTCGTATTCCACCGTCTGCATTTTTGGACGGCCGTTTTCTTTAACAACCTTGCCCTCCTTATCCTTCACCGGCACCTGCAGGTTCCCCTTTGTGCCGCTGGCGGGAATAACTTCCACCGACTGAATGTTTTTCTTCCATTGCGGGGAGGCTTTCATTTTATTTTGAATAAAGGGAATCCAATCTTCAGGACGTGAGGGAAGTTTGGCCTGCTGATTCGGTGCCAAGGTTAAATAAGCCTCTTCATACTGAGTCCAGCTTTCGGCAAGGCGGGGCCGTAAATTCAACTGGTCGTCCAGATCGAGCAGGCCATCGAAAACTTTATCCACGATGTTGCCGCTTGCCGTGTCGGCATGCAGGATAGGATTTAATATCCGGGCGTCGCCGCTGGAGCTTTCAATAAATTTGATCAACCGCTGCGAATTGCCGGTGGCCTGCTTGTCATAAGTCGGCACCCAGAAAACGGACTGGATCAACACCACCATCAGGACCAGAGGCAGTAAAATGAGCAGGCGTTTTGTCGTCATGGCATTTTCATCACCACAAATCGGAAAAGAGTTTGGTGCGCCGGGGCGCCCAGGAATCGGATTTGACCTTGACAATCCTTTGGAATCCGTATAATACCTTTTTCTAGCAAGGTTTTGCCCTAAATATAAACCGATGCGGGGTGGAGCAGTCCGGTAGCTCGTTGGGCTCATAACCCAAAGGTCGCAGGTTCAAATCCTGTCCCCGCTACCAAATATTTCAACAGGTTAAGCGCTATTCCAGCCTTTTGGGCTGGTTTAGCGTGAAGTCCTTTTTTTATTTGCCCATGGGAATAATGGGTTTAAGGGCCGATGGATTGATTTATCTTTTGTCGCGGGATTTTTATTGTCATTTTAAAAATCGTTTTGCTATGATATCGCCCTTAATTCTAAAACGAATTTCCATAACTTTTATATATAGTCCGAAAACAATTTAGTTCAACTTTCAAAAAAGGAAAGAGCACATGGCTACAATTATCACTGATGAATGTATTAACTGTGGTGTTTGTGAACCGGAGTGCCCGAATGAGGCAATCGACGACGGGACCAAGGGCGGAGTCGATTATTATTACATCGATCCAGATCTCTGTACCGAATGTGTTGGGTTTCATGGCGAGGAAGCCTGCCAGGAAGTATGCCCGGTCGATTGTTGTATTCCTGATGAGGACAAGAAGGAAACCGAGGAAGAACTGTTGGAAAAAGCCGTTAAGATTCATCCCGACCAGGAATTCCCGGCATTGGCTGATTTAACCAATGAAACTTCTTTATTCAAAAATCCGGAGCGAAAGAACGCCAGTCTGTAATTTCTAAAACGTGCCAGCTATCCGAAGCGGTTGGGGGAATTCCTTTCCTTCAACCGTTTCTTTTTTTTAAACCGCTTGCGGTTTTTCTTCCGGCGGCCAATAGTTGCGCACGGGGTTGTTCAGGTTGCGGGTAAACAGGTGATTGATCTGTTCCACCGGCAGGGGTTTGCTGAACAGATACCCCTGCATATCGTCACACCCTATCGACCTCAAGTACTGCTTTTCCTCGGTACGCTCGACTCCCTCCGCGATGGTTCTCAAATTCAATGCCTGAGCCAAGGAAACAATGGCTTTGGTGATCACGGTATCGGTTCCCTGGCCGCGTACACCGATGCCGCGAATGAATGAACGGTCAATCTTCAGGGCATGGATCGGAAAGCGCTTTAAGTAAGTAAGCGAAGAGTAGCCGGTTCCAAAATCGTCAATGGAAATGCGAATACCCATTTCATTCATTTGGACCATGTTGGATAAAGCCACGTCTGAATTGGCCATTAATACGGTTTCGGTAATTTCCATTTCCAGGAAACGCGGATCGACACCTGTCTTTGACAGAATTTCCCGGACTTTGGGAATCCAACAGGTTTGATTCACCTGGTATCCGGAAAGGTTCACCGCAATACGGATCGGCGGAAAACCGGCCCGTTTCCAGGCTTTAATCTGCCGGCAGGCGTTTAACAAAACCCATTCGCCGATCGGCTGTATCAACCCCATTTCCTCCGCCATGGGTATGAATTCAGAAGGATAAATCAACCCGCGCTCGGGATGATCCCATCGCAGAAGAGCTTCCATTCCCTGAATCTTGCCGGTTTGAATGGACATCTTCGGCTGGAAATGCAATTGGAATTCCTCGCGTTCCACAGCCGTGCGAAGAGCGTTTTCCAGGTTCATCTGCTGGGTGCCATTGGAAAGCATAAACGGCTCGAAAAACTTATAACGGTCCTTCCCTTCTTCCTTGGCCTGGCACATGGCGGCCCTGGCATTTTGGACCAAAACCGCAGAACCCTCGCCATCATCGGGATAAACAGCAATACCGACACTGCAACTGGCATGAATCTCTTTGTCTTCAAACGGGAAGGACCCTCGGATACCTTTGAAAATCTTTTGAACCCGAAACTCGATGTCCTGAATCAGATGTATATCCGGGAGGAGAAGGATAAATTCATCGCCTCTCATTCTGCCGAGAGTATCTTCCTCTCTTAAACACTTCCGGATACGCTGAGACAGGCCCTTGAGCAGCATATCCCCGGCAGGAATTCCCATGTAATCGTTCACCCTTTTAAAATTATCGACGTCCAGAATCAGAACGGCGACTTTTTCCCCGCTATACCGGGCATGGGCCAGCGCCATGTTCAACCGGTCCTCCACCAGAGAGCGGTTGGGAAGGTTCGTCAACAAATCGTGAAAAGGCTTTTCGGGCAATGCCACCGGCCTGCCAGACCCGGCAGAGGTATTATTGAAAATCGGAGCGGTCCGATTGTGGAAGTTGACAAACGGCGCCGGCAGGGCCGGTTTCCCTTGGTTGCTGCATTGAATGAGCCAACTCCGGGCGGCCAATCCTTCCAACACCAGGGCAAGGTTTTGTAAAACTCTGGATACCCGGCTCAGTTTTTCATGAGAACAGTCAGGAAGCAGGTTATCGTCAAACATTCCCGCGAATACACCAAAAAAACAATCACGCGTCGCGATAGACTGCAAGACCAGAGACGACCCCGATGATTCATCGTAATAGATATAAGTGCGGTCCGGGTCTCCCGGCCAATCAAATTCTTTTTTCTCGACCAAAGAAGCGATCTCGCGGCGGAACAAGGGTTCCCGGGAAACCGGCTCCCAGTATTTCAAGGCAAAAGTGTTTTCTTTTTCTTCCGCAAAGTAGAACGCGGCGTTTCGAAAATGAAGAATGCCGTCCAAATAACGGTGAGTGCTTTTCAATAAAGGGTAAAGAGGCAGGTTCTCACGGGTATCCGGCCGCAGGGTCTCGGGAATTTTTAATAATTTAAAAACTGACGCATACCACTGATTTTCGCATTCAATATGTTCTATCGATTGCAGGAGGTGGTGGATGGCGCCGGGCTCAATGATCTGATTCATGGGAGATTTCGATCCAATAGGTAGGCTATATGTTGAAAACAAGAGTGGGTTAATCTTAAAACGGTCGCTCATCGACAACAGCATATTATCGAAGCGGCGCAGGACTTTTCGTGGACCAGACTCCTCAGGCGGCCCTTGCAGGAGCTTGAGTATGGCTTATAACCCTTTTAAAATCAATAGGAAACTGGCTTTCCCCGGAAATCTCAATGGGCTTGAAAACGCGCCTTTTACAACTCCTCCAGGTCCAATCCCAAGACATGCCGGAGTCCCATCCAGACCCACCCTAATACCGGCCGGGCGAGAGCATAACTCAGTGACCCGGCAACGATCAGAAGAGCGATTCCAAAAATTCGCTTTTGGGGATTATCCGAGTTGATCCCGGGGATGGGCAAGACGTCCCATAACAATCCCAATAGCACCCATGAAAAAAGGGCCAGCAAAATGAAAGCGGTTATCCATTGCAGAAGGTTGGGTGAGGAAGACATGATGCAAATTTATGGGAGGGAAAAGATATTAGTGGGGTCAGTTCATTAAAGAAGGATCGGGCTCCAAATGCCTTTCGGCGACGTAACGCAAATTTCCCTGACCATGAATTTTGACATGGTACCAGGGTTTATCTTTTGGGGGACGGCTCCGCGCCACGGTATCATACCATTCATCGGAATTATTGAATTCCGGATCGACCGCCAGGATCACCCCATGATAATCAAACTTCAGGTGATGGATCAATTGTCCGACACAAAATTTAGGCTGGGATTTTTGCATTATCAATGCACGTTAAAATTAAAAGAACATTCGAATGGTGCCGTCTATCTGCTCGGCTATTTCCTCTTTCAAGCCGTCTAGCTCCTCATCGGATACCGAAATCACCTCCGCAACCCGCGGGTCCAGTTCGGGCACGCCGGGTTCTCCGCTATTCCCGATTTTCATTTCGTAAACCATGGCATCCGCCCGGGCCACGATACAGGTCTCCTTCAGGTAATCCTCGGCTTTTTCAGGCTGGTGATGGTTTCTGACCACTTCCACCAATCTCTCGGGAAGTTTCCATTCCGTTAAAAGTAAAGCCCCGACTTCCGCATGATCGTATCCAAAAACCTCTTTTTCCGCCTTAAAGAGACTCTCGCCACTCTCCTTGCAACGCAGGAGGATTTTCTTGGCCTCATCGGGGGTTTCCTTGTAAATAATCAAACTGCCAATATCGTGAAGCATCCCGCTCAGATATACTTTTTCAGATTCGACATCCGGAACGAGTTCGGCAATTTTCCGGGCGGCGATGCCACAGCCGATACTGTGCATCCAGAAGGTTTCCATATTGATCAGGTCTCGCGGAATTCCCCGGAACTTGCTGGTCACAATTGCAGCCAGCGCCAAATCGGTCAACTGGTCGGTGCCGATGATATTTAAAGCGTGATTTAAATTGTCTACCTTTTCCGAAAAACCATAAAAGGCACTGTTAACCATTTTAAGCAACCGAGCGCTCAATGCCGGGTCGGTCTTGATAATGTCCGCCAAATCCTCAAAGGATGTATTGGGGTCATCAAGTTTTTCACGAAGCTGGTAATATAAAATCGGCGGTGATGCCGCCCAGGAACCCACCAATTCATTAATCTTTATCGCCATATTCCATCCTCTAAGTTGACCCCTCCCTTTTTAATATTTACTTTCCACTAAAAAGGCTTTTAAATATTATAAAGTCCTTTTCAAATAATCCTATAAATAAATTCCGCCTCGAGTTATGGACCTACTGCCGGTGAGGAAATGGGCATCTGGCCGATGCCCTTCTTGAAGACGGCTGGGTGGAAAATATCATGAACAAGGAGGATATTGAGTTCCCATTTCTAATTTATTTGATAATTCCCATCGATTCCCTTAACCTTTTAATATATCAACTTTTCAAACACAAAAATAACATTCCGGCCTTGAATCAAGGCGCAGGTCTCAATTGACAGAAAGAAAAACGGATGAGCACTGGAATCTTGATATTTTTGGGAATCTTCCTCTTCGGGGCAATGGCCATCGTCGGATACTTCATAGTAATTTACAACGGCCTGATCTCCCTGAAAGAAAACATCAAAAAATCATGGTCCAACATCGACGTCATCCTCAAACAACGTCACGATGAGCTTCCCAAACTGATCTCAGTCTGCGAAAGTTATACGGAGTTTGAAAAAGGCATTTTGGACCGCCTCATGAAAGCCCGCGAAAAATACTTCAAAGCCAGCGGAGTTGCTAAAAAATCCGCGGCAAGTAATGAAATCACCGCCGCCCTGCAGGGGATTTTCGCGCTGGCCGAAAATTATCCCGATCTGAAAGCCAACAAGAATTTCATGCAGCTTCAAGAACGCATTTCCCACTTGGAAGAAACCCTGGCGGACCGGCGGGAATTCTACAACGATAGCGTTAATAACTTCAACATCCGCATCAAGCAGATTCCGGATGTCCTCGTCGCGGGCATGCTCAATTACCAGGACGAAGTAATGTTCAAGGTCAGCCAAAAAGAACGGGAGGATGTCAAAATCAACATCAAGATTCCCAAGTTCACCTGAGCCGCCATGGGGTCAACCCCCGAAAGCATTCTTAATGGAATCATGTTATTACACACCTACCCGGATACCATCCTGGGTTTCCAAGCTTCATCATGCCCACATCCTCCAACAGTGAAGGCGATTTAATCATGGGCGCCGCGATTGGCGCGGTGATGGGGGTCGTCTGGTTTTTCAAGGGATTCAAAGAACTCAAAGTCAAGCGCACTATCCAGAACATCCCCACCTCCAAAATCAATACCGGCGCGGTGGGCACCGACGTCGAAATCAAGGGAAACATCATTGCCGAAAAGGATAAATTAGTCTCCGCCCCGATTTCTGGAAAGCAGTGCGCCCTTTACCACATCGAAATCCAGCAAGAGCGGCGGCGGAAAAACAGCACCTACTGGCAAACCATCGACCAGTTTTATTCGAGCGAGGGATTTTATGTGGACGACCAGAGCGGGGCCACCGCCTTGGTGATGGTGAAAGGGGCCGCCGTTAAAAGGAAAGGTAAAACCCAGGATTATATTATCAAATCCAGCAACTTCGACGAAATGCCCGGCCTTTTACGTGAAACTCTCACCTCAAACAGCAGCAAGCTGAAAAAATTCAAACTCAAAAAAACATCATGGCTGTTCTCCGGGAAATACCGTTTTGAGGAATGGTGCTTTATGCCCAACGAAGAGGTTTATGTGCTGGGCCACGCGGAATCGGGATTGCGGTTGCAGAAAATCAAAAAACCCAAGATGAAATATTTCCTGAAAGCTAAAAAGGCCCTGCAAAAGAACAAGAAACTGGCGGCGCGGTTCGATGCCAACCGCGACGGCAAATTGGATCCCAACGAATTGGAGCGAGGCGCGAAAATTCTGGCGCAGAGACTGTCCGATAAATACAGCAAGGAAAAGCTTGAAGAGTTGATCCCTAAAACCAAATTGATATTCAAAAAAAAGAAACCCCACCCGTTTATCATCAGCAATCGCTCGGAGGGAGAACTGGTCAAGCACATGGGAACCTGGTCGACGTTGAAAATCTTCGGCGGCCCGGTGCTGGCCGTGGCCTGCGCTTTTTATCTCTTTATCGCCCTGTCCAATTGGAATATTATTTAAGCGGGTTAAAAGTGCTTCAGGCGGGTTTTGGTTTGCTGAGCCGGACCAGCATGTAAATTGAAAACACCAACACAAAAATCCCGATGAACTGTGAGGTGGAAAGCGCGTCCTCGACGGCGTACCCGCGGTCGTCCCCCCGGAAAAATTCGATAATGAACCGTCCGATGGAGTACAAAATACCGTAAACCCAGAACACCTGCCCGTCAAACGTTTTACGTTTGCGCAACCACATCAGGATTCCAAAAATGATCAGCAGGTTGACGGAAAGATAAATCTGAGTGGGATGCAAAGGCACATTGAGCGGGGCGAGAGATTTGGGATCGGTAAATATGACTCCCCACGGCCCATCGGTAGGTTTTCCATAACAACAGCCCGCGAAAAAACATCCCCAGCGGCCTACGGCATGGCCGATGGCCAGGCTGGGCGCCAGAATATCGGCCACCTGCCAAAGGGGAAGCTTGTGTTTACCAAGGTAATACCAGACCGTCAACCCGGCCCCGATCACCCCGCCATAAAAAACCAATCCGCCTTTCCAAAACTTGAAAACTTCCAGGGGATTGGCCAAAAAGTAACGATACTCAACAATGATATAAAGAGTGCGCCCGCCTACCAGAGCGGCGATGACGATGTAAAAGCACAAATCCAGAATTTTTTTCTGATCCAATCCCTCCTGCTTCCCCAAATAAGCGGCCAGAAGAATTCCGGAAAAAAATCCGGTCGCCACCAGCAGTCCATAGGTAAAAATCTTGAGATTTAAAAAACCGAATTCGATCAGAATGGGGTGCATGATTCAGTCCTGCTTGAGGTCTTAAATCCGATTCAGGTGCTCTCGGGCGAATCCGGAGAGTCATCGGCTTGAGAAACTTGTCCTCCGGACCGGATCAGGTCGATAAACATCAGTCCCACGCCAAAGGTGATACAGGAATCGGCGACGTTGAATGCGGGCCAATGATAGTGATTATAAAAAATATCGAGAAAGTCGATCACTTCGTGATACAGAACCCGGTCAATCAGGTTCCCAATAGCTCCACTGAAAATAAGAATCAGGGCGATAAGAACAGTTTTATTTTCCCGCGGCGTCTTATGAAAAACAATCATAATAGCGATAATGGCGATAATTGAAAAACCGACAAATAAATAGGTCTTGAGAACGGACGGCCCTTCCGCAAACAAACCGAACGCCACCCCCGGATTGCGAATATGGGTGAGCGCAAACAAATTATCAATCACCATTATAAAATGACCCTGCGGAATATGAGTGGTCACCCACATTTTGGTGTATTGATCCAGAATGATCAAAACGTTGGAAGCCAGAAATAGATAAAAATATCGAGTTTTCAAAATTTCAGGCCTTTGCCGATTCAAGGTTGGTAACGCAACGAAAACAGATGCTGGGATGCTCCGGTGCCGGTTCTTCTATGAAATAATTCCAGCATCGTTCACACTTCTTGCCCGGAGCGGGGTGAACGGCGATTTTAAGTCCCTCCAGATTTTCGCTGGCATAGACTCCCGCTTCATCTTTCAACGAATCCGCGAACTCTACCCCGGATACGATAAAAATGTATTTCAGTTGATCCTGCTCCAAAATCTTCTTCAAATCTTTCGGAAGCTCCAGCCGGACCAGAGCGTCCAGCGAGTGACCGATCACCTTTTCCTGCCGCTTCAACTCCAGGGCCTTGCTGACCTCCCCCTTCAACTGGCTGATCTTTTCCCATTTATCCACCCGATCAGCCGGAAAGGAGAACCGGGACAAATCCGGGAACGCGCTCAAATGCACACTGGGGGCTTCATCTCCCTGGGAAGGAATATAGGACCACACCTCCTCGGAAGTAAAACTGAGGACCGGGGCCATCAATTGCGCCATCCCTTTCAACAATTCATACATCGCGGTTTGTCCCGACCGCCGCTCCTTCGAATTCTTGGGATAGGTGTACAGGCGATCCTTCAGAATATCCAGATAAAACGCGCTCAGATCAACAACGCAAAAGTTGTAAAAAGAATGATAGAACACATGAAACTCAAAATCCTCGAACGCTTTCAGAATATGTTCGCATACGGTCCGGAACCGGTAAAGAATGTAATGATCGATTTCCTCCAATTCATCGACGGCAACCGCATCCAATTTAGGATCAAAATCATTCAGGTTGCCCAGCAGAAACCGGAAGGTGTTGCGAATTTTGCGATAGGCTTCGGTCAGACGCTTCAAAATTTCGTGTGAAATGCGGATGTCCTCCCGGTAGTTTTCCGAGGCCACCCACAGGCGCAGGATTTCCGCGCCGTATTGATCGATGATCTTCTGCGGCGCGATGACGTTACCCGCCGACTTGGACATTTTCTTGCCCTTGCCGTCGACCACATAACCATGAGTCAGTACCGTCTTATAGGGCGCGGCGGAGCGGGTGCCCACCGATTCCAGCAGGGAGCTGTGAAACCATCCCCGGTGCTGGTCACTGCCTTCGAGATACAAATCGGCCGGCCACTGCAGGTTGGGGTCGCCCTCCAGAACCGCGGCATGGCTGACGCCCGAATCGAACCAGACGTCGAGAATATCCGACTCCTTAATGAATTCCTTACTCCCGCAGGAACAAGCATAACCTTTGGGCAACAGTTCACGCGCTTCTTTTTCAAACCAGAAATCGGCGCCATGCTGTTCCACCAATTCCACAATGTGCGCCATCACTTCCGGAGCCGTCACCTGTTTTTCACATTGCTTGCAAGAGAGAACGGTGATGGGAACCCCCCAGGCGCGTTGCCGCGACACACACCAGTCCGGCCGGTTCTCCACCATACTGTAAATCCGCTCCCGGCCCCAGTGCGGAACCCAGCGGGTCTTATTGATCTCCGCCAGCGCCTTGGCGCGCAAACCGTTCTTGTCCATGGGAATAAACCATTGCGCCGTCGCCCGGAAAATAATCGGCTGATGACAACGCCAGCAATGCGGGTAGGAGTGGTCGACTTCGCTGGCTGCGACCAGGGACCCGTCGGCCTGCAGTTTCTCGATGATATTGGGATTGGCCTTGGTGACGAACTGGCCGGCAAAATGCTCCACGTTGGGTTTAAACACGCCGGCGTCATCCACTGGATTGTAAGTGTCCAACCCGTATTTCTGCCCGACGATGTAGTCTTCCTGCCCGTGCCCGGGGGCGGTATGCACGCATCCGGTGCCCTGTTCCAGAGTGACATGATCCCCCAGAATCACCGGCGATTCCCGGTCGATAAACGGATGCCGGCAAACGATTCCTTCCAAATCCTTGCCGGTGCATTGTCCCAGCGTTTGGGCATCTTTTTCTCCCCACTCTTCCAACAGCGCCGCCACACGCTCCCTGGCGACAATCAGGTACTCGCCTTTCACCTCAACCGCCGTGTACTCAAAATCCGGATGCAGACAGATTGCCAGATTGGCGGGCAGAGTCCAGGGAGTCGTCGTCCAGATCACAAAATGGGTTTTAGCCGGGTCGATCCCTTTGAGCTGATCCTGCCATCCCGACTTGACGGAAAATTTAACATAGATGGACGGCGATCGATGATTATCATATTCGACCTCGGCTTCCGCCAGGGCGGTCCGGCACCGGGTGCACCAGTGAACCGGTTTGAGCCCCTTGTACACCATGCCTTGTTCGATGAATTTCGCGAACTCGCGGACAATGGTCGCCTCATAGGAATAATCCATGGTGAGGTAAGGCTTGTCCCAGCTGGCAAACACACCCAACCGCTTGAATTCTTCCTTTTGAATATCGACGAATTTCGCGGCGTATTCCCGGCACATCTTGCGAATTTCACTTTTGCTGAAATCCTCTTTCTTCTTTTTCAACTCCTTGCCCACCTGATGTTCGATCGGCAGTCCATGACAATCCCATCCCGGAACAAAGGCGGCGTCGAACCCTTTCATGCTTTGGATCTTGACGACAAAATCCTTGAGCAGTTTATTCAGCGCATGGCCCATGTGGATGTGGCCGTTGGCATAAGGCGGGCCATCATGAAAAACATATTTGGGTTTTCCGGCCGCATGCCGGCGGATTTGACCGTACATATCTTCCGCTTCCCACTGCTTCAAAACTTCCGGCTCCCGTTTGACCAGGTTGGCCTTCATCGGAAAATCCGTCTGCGGTAAATTTAAAGTTTCCTTATAATCCATATAGTTAGATAATTTTATTTAACGTTATTTATTAGGTTTATTTAAAACTTCATAGCCTGTTTGGCGCGGTCGAGAGTGGCCTGCGCCACCTTTCGGGCTTGGCGCGTGCCTTCTTCCAGAATAGCCTCTACCTCTTTCGGCTTGGCGGCAATTTCTTTCCGGCGCTCCATGTGAGGCCGCAATCCTTTGAGCATGGTCTCCACCAGTTTCAACTTGCAGTCGCCGCAACCGATGGCGGCGGTGCGGCAATCGCGGTCGATTTCCTTCTGCATCTCCACCGGCGAATACAATTTATGAAACGGAAACAGGTTGCATACATCCGGATCGCCGGGATCCGTCCGCAACCCTCTCTGCGGATCGGTCAACATGGATTTCACCTTTTTGGTAATCTCCTTTTCGCTATCGGACAGGTAAATGGCGTTGTTGTAGCTTTTGCTCATCTTGCGTCCGTCGATGCCGTTGAGCTTGGGGATTTCGGAAATTTTGGACGCAGGCTCCTTGAATACATTCTTTTTGCTGATACTGTTAAAACGCCGGACGATTTCCCGCGATATTTCCAAATGAGGGGCCTGATCGATCCCCACCGGAACATAATCGGCATCATATAATACGATATCGGCGGTCTGCAAAACCGGATACCCCAGGAACCCGTAAGAACTCATATCGACATTCTTCACTTCCGCCTGCTTTTCCTTGTAAGTGGGATTGCGCTCCAGCCAGGGAACCGGCACCATCATCGACAAAATCAGGTGCAACTCGGCATGTTCGGGAATGCGGGACTGAACGAACAGGGTGCTTTTTTCCGGGTCCAGTCCGGCGGCGAGCCAGTCCACCGCCATCTCAAAAGAAAATTCTCTGATGTGGCTGGGGTCTTCGTACAGGGTGGTCAGCGAATGCCAGTCGGCCACAAAATAAAAACATTCAAACTGCTCCTGCAGTTCGACCCAGTTTTTCAGCGCCCCGTAATAGTTCCCCAAATGAAGCAGCCCGGAAGGCTGCATTCCGCTCAAAATTCTTTTTTTAGCCATTGATTTAGTACGATTTAAAAACCTAATAAACGATTTACCATGGGGAAGGCTTCCTGCGTCAATAACTCTACCATAAACCCGATAGGGCGCCTAAAGATAGTGCTAAGAAAATGAGTCCCGGCAAATTGATCCATCAGAAAAACACCCAAGAGAGCCATCCCGGCGAATTTATCCAGTTCACTGAGTTTTTGGGCCGTCCGGCGGGGAAGCAGTCCCTTCAATACACTCGATCCGTCTAGGGGAAATACCGGAAGCATATTGAAAACCGCCAATGCCACATTACAATAAACCGCCAGACACAAAAAAGCGAAGGTATAGAACTCTTCCGATCCCATCTGATCCAACGGCGACCACTGAACCCCCCTTAAAACCAACCCGACAATTATGGCAATGGTCAGGTTGGAGGCGGGACCGGCCGCGGCGATGAACAACATATCCCGATGAGGATCCCGCAAGTTCCGGGTATCCACCGGCACCGGCTTGGCCCATCCGAAATGCATTATTAAAAAGAAGATCGTCCCCACCGGATCCAGATGCTTCAGGGGATTAAAAGTCAACCGTCCCTGGTTTTTGGCGGTATCGTCCCCCAGCAAATGGGCCATCATGGCATGCGAAAATTCGTGCACCGTTAGGGAGATCAAAAGAATGGGTATTAAAAGTAAAATTTCTACCATGGTCCTTCAGTAAACCCGATAATTGAGAATGGAATTCAAACGATTGTCATGATTGTATGGAAAGATATTGAGAGACGGGAAAGGGAGTCCTGAAACCCAAAAAGCTTTCTTACTTCTTCAAATATAAATTTTATCTTAATTTCAGTTTTTTTCATAACGCTATATCCATGAATTTATAAAGCACCCGGCTCCTGTCGCAAAAGAGTGCGGAACCCCCGGCCATTTTATGGATTCATGAAAATCCGCAATGGCTCCACCCTGCAAACGCTCTCCAGACCCGCCCCCGCTCCGGTCCGGCCAATATTTTCTCGCTCCCTTGGTGGAGTATGTTAATATAAACAAAGGGTTGTAGTATCTTTATCATGAAAATTCCTGTTTCAGTGGTCACTAGTTTTGCCTTTTTAGCCAATCACATCCTACGAGGCGCAGGATTTTTCTTATTCGGCGGACCCTGTTCTCTATCAAAATAAAATTACCGGAGCAGGCCGGAATTTTTAATTTTCCCAAGGCTCATTTAATTAATATTATGGAAGCTTCCAATCCGATTCTGGATAACCCCCTATTTATAGCGGCTGTCGTCCTGTTTCTAATCATCCTGCCACTGTTTCTCCGCCAGAAAAAGAAGTCGGCCCTGGATATGGTCTTGGATCAGTACGAAAAAGAGGAAACCAAAGCGGCCGCCAAAGAAGCGGCGGAAATTGACTCTCTACAAGAAAAATCAAGCCCTCCGGATGCCCGCCCCGCCCCGGGAGTGAAGGATGAAGGAGGTATCCCAACGTTTGCAAAGGAAGAGGCGCCGGACCCAGGAGGTATTCCAGCGTTTGGAAAGGGAGAGGCGCCGGCACTTCTGGAGGATAAGGGAAGCATCCCATTCCCGGATGGAACAATTAAAGTCGTCAAGGAAAGCGTTTCCATTTCCCATAGCGATGTGCAGGACTCCCCCCCGGCGGCCCGGAAAAAGAAAAAATTTATTAGTGAGGGAGTGCCCATTTCCCATAACGAGGAATCAGCACCCTTAGAAAAAGCAGTAACCCCAGAGAAAAAAGGTTCCCATAAAGACACCTTGTCATTCGAGCCTGAGAAGAAAGATTCCCTGAATAAGCAAAAGGAAACTTCGCCATCCGGCCATAAAAAGAAAGATTCC
>CBDVDB010000022.1:0-17585 GCA_965372625.1 uncultured Nitrospinaceae bacterium | reverse complement strand
CCGGAGACCGGACCCTATGGAAAGCCTCTGGGCCCCCTGGAGAATGGAATACATCCAGTCGGACAAGTCCGGCGAGTGCATTTTCTGCACCGGTCCCGAAGCTCAAAACGACCGCGAAAAAAAAATCCTGTACCGGGGTAAGCACATTTTTGTGATACTCAATATCTACCCTTATTCCAACGGGCACCTCATGATCTCCCCCTACCGGCACCTGGACTGCCTGACCAAACTGAACCAGGAGGAACTGGGGGAAATGGGCCAACTGATGCAGAAATCCACGGAAATTCTGCGTCAGTCCAGCACCCCCGACGGCTTCAATATCGGCTACAATATCGGCAAAAGCGGCGGCGCGGGGTTTGAAGCGCACATCCACGCCCACATCGTGCCGCGCTGGGAGGGCGATATCAATTTCATGGCGGTGCTGGCTGATGTCAAAGTGATCCCGGAGCACCTGGAGGCAACCTATAACCGTCTGCAACCGCTGTTTCAAAACCTGACGCTGTAAGATGACTGAAACCGTAAAAAAGAAGAAATCCATCCTCGACGAAACCCCGATGATGCAGCAGTACCAGAGCATCAAGCGGGAGTACCCGGACGCCATCCTGTTCTTCCGGATGGGCGACTTCTACGAGATGTTCAACGAGGACGCCAGGATCGCCTCCAAAATTCTCGAAATCGCCCTCACCTCGCGCAATAAAAACCAGGCCAATCCAGTACCGATGTGCGGCATCCCGCATCACTCTTCGAACGTGTACATTTCCAAGCTGGTCAAGCAGGGCAAGAAGATCGCCATCTGCGAGCAGGTGGAAGATCCGAAACTGGCCAAGGGTCTGGTGAAACGCGAGGTGGTGCGCGTCATCACTCCGGGAACCGTGCTGGAAGATCATCTGCTGGACCCGAAAAACCCGCATTACCTGGCCTCCATCACTATCGGGCGCGACGGCACCGGACTGGCGGCGGTGGATCTGTCCACCGGTGAGTTCAAGGTGACGGAAATTCAGGACAACGCATCGCACAGCCTGTTGGCCGACGAGTTGAACAAACTGGACCCGAAGGAAGTGATCGCCCCGGAATCCCTCCTCAATGACGACGCTTCCGGTATCGTTGGATTGCCCGGCGGAACGTACTGCCTGAACGCCTGCGAGGACTGGACCTACAGCCACGGCGAAGCCCACCGAAATTTGACGGAGCATTTCAAAACCCATTCGCTGGAGGGTTTCGGTTGCGAACATCTCAAGTACGCCATCAGCGCGGCGGGCGCCCTGATCCGGTACCTGCGCGATACCCAGAAATCCACGCTGCAACATGTGAATACTTTATCCACGTTCAACATCCACAGCTTTATGTGGCTCGACCAGGCCACCGTCAACAGTCTCGAGTTGGTGCAATCCAGCGACGGCGAGCGCAAGCATTCCCTCCTTGGATTTCTGGATGAAACCCGCACGCCGATGGGCGCCCGGCGCCTCAGGGAATGGATTCTAAAACCTTTGATCGATAAGACCTCCATCGAAGACCGGCTGAACGGGGTGACGGTATTTCACGACAACCTCATGGGCCGTAACGATCTGCGCTCCCATCTCGGCAACATTTACGACCTGGAGCGCCTGCTGGGCCGCATCTCGCTCGCCGCCTGCAGTCCCAGAGACCTGACCACCCTTAAAAGCTCGCTGGCGGAGTTGCCCGAAATCAAGAATACGTTACAGCGCTGTGACTCCAAGGACCTGCAACGCTTCATCGAGTCGTGGGACAACCTGGAATCGGTGCATCAGAAAATCGACCGGATGATCGTGGACGATCCGCCCTATAACATGAAAGACGGCCACCTGATCAAACCCGGTTGCCATGAACAACTCGACCGGTTGAAATCCATCACCAAGGACGGCAACCAATCGATCGCCGCTCTGGAAGCCCGAGAGCGCGAGCGCACCGGCATTCCGCAGTTGAAAGTCGGCTTCAATAAAATTTACGGTTATTACATCGAAGTAACGAAAAGAAATCTGGACCGGGTGCCGGAGGATTATATCCGCAAGCAATCGCTGGTCAACTGCGAGCGGTTCATTTCGCCGGAGTTGAAACGGCACGAAACGGAAATTACCGGCGCCGAGGAAAAAATCCAGGCGCTGGAGCAGGAATTGTTCCAGGAGGTCCGGCAGGCGGTGGCGGGAGAAGGCATGCGCATCCAGGCCATGGCCGTCCTGGTGAGCGAACTCGACGCCCTGGCCTCCCTGGCGGAAGTGGCTCACCGTCACCAGTACAGCCGTCCCGTTCTGCAGGAGGGGACGGAACTGCGGCTGGTCAACGGACGCCATCCCCTGGTGGAACAAATCGATCCGTCCAACCCGTTCATTCCCAACGACACGCATCTGGATTGCGAAGGCAACCAGATCATGATCATTACCGGCCCCAATATGGCGGGAAAATCCACTTATCTCAGGCAGGTGGCGCTGATCACCCTGATGGCGCAGATCGGCAGTTACGTGCCCGCCGACGAGGCGGAGCTGGGCCTGGTGGATCGCATCTTCTCGCGGGTGGGGGCGCAGGATCATCTGCTGAAGGGACAATCGACTTTCATGGTGGAAATGAACGAGGCGGCCAACATTCTCAACAACGCCACCCGCCGGAGCCTGATCATCCTGGATGAAATCGGGCGGGGCACCAGCACCTTCGACGGCATCAGCATCGCCTGGTCGATGATCGAATACCTGCACGGGGCGGAGCGCATCGGCGCTAAAACCCTGTTCGCCACGCATTACCATGAATTGACCGAATTGGAGAAAATACTTCCGGGAGTTATTAATTTCAACGTTCAGGTCAAGGAATGGAATGACGAGATCATCTTCCTGCGAAAAATAAGCCCCGGCGGCGCCGACAAGAGTTACGGTATTCAGGTGGCCCGGCTGGCGGGTTTGCCGGAGCAGGTATTGAAGCGGGCTCAAGAGGTTTTATTCAATTTGGAAAACAGCGAATACGATGAATTGGGAGCGCCCAACATCGGACGCTCTCAGGACGCTCCACCCGTCCCCGGACCACAACAAATGGGTCTGTTTCCCGCCCTCCCCTCGCCCCTGGTGCAAAAACTGAAGGAGATCCGGCCGGATGAAATGACCCCGCGGGAGGCCCTGGAAAAATGGTATGAAATCCTTGAAATTTTTAAAGATTCCTGATTCCGCTTTTTTCCCGGATATTTTTTTCCACAGGGAAAAGCTATGAAATCCCACAAGTTACATATAAACAGTCTTATAAAATTTCATCCGGTTTATAATTGAGACAAACAGGCTCAATTCTATCCAACTTCAATAAAAATGGGTATTTACTACCAATGTAAAATAAACTAATATGTTAATGTACCCGTTGGATGATTTTAGGGGTTGGAGAACCCCTTGTTTTAGTTTAAGTTTACTTAAAACCAAACTATTTTAGAAGCCCTCATGAATCGTTTCTCCCAATCCTTCCGAGTTGTTGCCTTGGTTTTTGGAATAGGATGTTGCCTCGTTACCAGTGCCTGGGCCAAACCCGCCATATCCAAAGTCAGCGTCAACACCCAAAAAAAACTGATCACCCTCGACGCTGAATTGATTGATGCGTTCAACGAAAAAATCAAGGAAGCGATTGAAAGCGGAGTCGCGATGACCTTTACTTACGAAATCGAATTGCGCAAACAATCCGTTTTCGGGGACGAAGTGGTTTCGCGGAACAAGGTGACGCATTCCGTCCAGTACGACACGCTTAAAAAAGTCTACCAGTTTTCCTCGCAGGGAAAAAACGTCAGCCGGAAGGTATCCACCAAAAGCATGGAGCGGTATCAGCAACTGATGCTGACGCTCAAGGATATCCCCATCGCCCACGTCTTCAAACTGGATCCCGCGGAAAAATATTATGCTCAGGTGAAAGCGGAAATGGAAGCCGAGGGGTTGTGGTTTCCTTTCAATTACCTGCTTTTCTTCGTACCTTTCAATGAGTTTGAAACATCGTGGACCCAGTCTACCCCTCTGACCCTTCAAATGGATCCGGCCTTTGGAGTGGAAGCCTCTCAAAAGAAATCCAAACCGTCCACCCCTGTAAAGGGAGCAGCCGATGGTATCCGATCCTTTAACCAGTAACCCCCAGTACATCCAGCTCTCCGAAGAGCAAATTCGCCTCAAGAAAAAACGGTCCCGCCGCAATATCGCGTTGTTGGTAATCAGCCTGATTGGCTTGACCGTGCTGGAAGTGTTTTTTCTGAAACAGCAAAAAACCAGCATTGCGGACAACATCAATATTCTGCTTCTGTTCAACGTGATCATGATTTTGCTGGTGTTGTTGATCGTGATGATCGCGCGCAACCTGGTCAAACTTTACAACGAGCGGAAAAGCCGGATCATCGGCGCCAAATTCCAGACCAAGCTGATCGCTGCGTTTCTCATTCTGGCTCTGGTCCCCTCCATTCTGCTGTTTTTCGTAGCCAGCAAACTGTTCAGTTACAGTATCGGCAACTGGTTCAGCATCCAGGTGGAGCGTTCCCTGGAGCAATCCATGGAAGTGGCGCGCGAGTACTATGCGCATGTGGAGCAAAAGAGTCAGTTTCACGCCCGGAAACTGGAGTCGTTGATCACCCAGAATAAATTGTACCTTCAGGACAGGCGGGACACCCTGCAACGGCTGGTGGAGGCCAAAACCGAAGAGTATGAACTGGGAGGAGTCATCATATACGATCAGCAGGGACAAGTCGTGGTGTCTTATGCCAACCCATCGATGCCGCAGAACTACACCAATCTGGATTATGCCGACCTGATACGCGACAGCATGGAAAGCGAAGGCGATATCGAAATGAGGTCCCACACTAAAGGCAATTACCTGGTGGTGGTGCTTCCCCTCAAGCAGACGGTCGAGGGCAAGCCTTCCATCTGGGGCTATATTTTGACCCTGTCCAAAATCCCTAAAAGCACCATTATTAAGATTGAAGGGATCCGCAATACCTTCGAGGATTATAAGAAGCAGAGCTTCCTGAAACTACCGGTCAGCGCCAATTACCATATCACTTTCATCTTGGTGACCCTGTTGATCCTGTTTTCGGCTATCTGGCTCGGCTTCTATATGGCGCGGGGCATTACCATCCCGATCCAGCAACTGGCGGCCGGAACACGGCGCGTGGCCGAAGGCGATCTCAACGTCAAGGTCAACCTGAAAGCCAATGATGAAATCGGATTGCTGGTCAATTCTTTCAACACCATGACCGAGCAACTCAAAACCAGCCGCAAAACCCTCGAAGAGGCGCATGAAAATCTTAAAATCACCAATATCGAATCAGACCGCCGCCGGCTTTACACCGAAACCATTCTCGAGAATATCGGTGCCGGAGTGATCTCCCTCGATAAAAAGGGACGGATCACCACACTCAATACAGCCGCCAGGCGCCTGCTGGACACGGGAGACAGGGAAATCATCGGATCCAATTACAAGGATGCGTTCGATGCCTCATTCCACGAACCTATCCGTAACATGATCAAAAAGATGCACGAAGAGCGGAAGGAAAATCATGAGGAACAAGTGGAATTGACCGTGGGGGAAAACATCCTGACCCTGCTGACGAATATCAAGCTCATGCGGGACGACCAGAAAAAATATATGGGCTTCCTGCTGGTGTTCGAGGATATCACCCAACTCATCAAGGCCCAGAAATTGGCCGCCTGGCAGGAAGTCGCCCAAGGCATCGCCCACGAAATTAAAAATCCCCTGACTCCGATTCAGTTGACCACCCAGCGCCTGCGCAAAAAATACTACGAGGACAAAAAATCCTTCGCCAAGGTATTTGACGAAAGTATACGGATCATCACCCAGGAAGTGGAAGGCATGAAGGACTTGCTGAATCAATTTCTCCGATTTTCGCGTATGCCCACGCCGCACCCCAAACTGTATTCGGTGCACACGATTATCGACGATGTATGCCGCCTGTATATCAATCATGAAAAAGGCGTGACCATCAATAAGTATCTGGACCCCGGCGTTAATCTTCTTTATATCGATCCCGAGCAGATACGGCGGGTGTTCATCAACCTGTTTGACAACGCGCTCGATGCGCTGGACGACGACGGCCTGATTGAAATCTCCACCCATTGGGATTCCCAAACCAAACGGGTCAAAATTGACTTTTCGGATAACGGGATGGGTATCAATCCCCCGGACCGCGACAAACTGTTTCTTCCGCATTTTACCACCAAAAAGCGGGGCACCGGGTTGGGGTTGGCCATCGTGACCCGTATTATCAACGACCATAACGGGATCATCCGGGTCCGGTCCAACGAGCCTAAGGGAACCATCTTCACCCTTGAATTTCCTGATCCCTCCGCCACCACCCGGGTCGGCATCTCCAGAACCTCGGACAGTGCGCAAAAATCAAAAAGTATCTGATTTATTTTTTTAAACCTCCCCTTATTAATCTCCTCCAAAATCCGTATAATAGCTGCTAATAGAAGTTGAAACCCAGATGGAACCCATTCCCATAATGGGAACTGATTCAGCATTGGTAGACCATGACCCATAAACATCCTTTCATGATCGGACCCGAATGGCGGGAGACGGCACAAACAATTCCCGTAACCAACCCCTATAACCGGGAGGTGTTCGCTGAAGTGAGCCTGGCGGGAGTTGCCGAAATCGACGGCGCCATCGCGCTGGCCGTCAAGGCCTTTGAGAAAACCCGGACTCTGCCCACCTATCTCAGAAGCCGTATCTGTTCGCAAATCGCTCAGGGCATTGAAGACAGAAGCGAGGAGTTTGCCGAAACGATCGTCAGGGAATCGGGAAAACCCCTGATCTACGCGCGGGCCGAGGTCGCCCGCTCGGTGTCCACGTTCCGCATCGCTTCGGAAGAGGCCTCCCGAATCCATGGTGAACTTTTACATCTCGACATTACGGAATCCGCGAAAGGCAAAACCGGCCTGGTACGCCGGTTTCCTATCGGGCCGGTATCCGGCATCTCGCCGTTCAACTTTCCGCTGAACCTGGTGGCGCACAAGGTGGCCCCGGCGATGGCCTGCGGCAATCCGATCATACTGAAACCCTCATCCTCCACACCCTTGACCGCCCTGCTGTTGGGCAAAATTGTCAGTGAAACCGACGCGGTGGCCGGCAGCTTCAGTGTCCTGCCCTGCAAAAGCTCGGACGCCACGGCCCTGGTGGAGGATGATCGTTTAAAGATGGTCAGCTTTACCGGAAGCCCGCCCGTCGGTTGGGACATCAAACGCCGGGCCGGTAAAAAACGGGTCACTCTGGAGTTGGGCGGCAACGCCGGGGTGGTGGTGGAACCGGACGCCGACATCGACTTCGCCGCGAAAAAAATATGCTTTGGCGCGTTCGCCTTTTCCGGTCAGGTGTGCATCTCGGTGCAACGGACCTTCGTCCACGAATCCTGCTTCGAGTCCTTCATGGACAAACTGAAACGGGAAGTAAGCCAATTAAAATCGGGTGATCCTCTGGACGCATCGGTGAATTTCGGCCCCATGATCGATATCGGCAACGCCGAGCGCATCGAATCCTGGATACAAGAAGCCGTGGACGGCGGAGCAAAATGTATCACCGGTGGCAAACGCAACGGCGCCTTTTTTGAACCGACGGTCCTCACCGGAGTCCGCCCCGGCCAAAAGGTCGTCTGCCAGGAAGCCTTCGGCCCGGTTCTGGTGGTGGAACCTTACACGGATTTTTATAAGGCGGTCGAGATGATCAACGACTCCGAATTCGGTTTGCAGGCGGGCGTGTTCACCAACCAGCTGGATAAGGCCATGCGCGCCTTCAACCGGCTGGAAGTGGGCGGCGTGGTGATCAACGATGTACCCACCTTCCGCGTTGACAACATGCCCTACGGCGGGGTCAAGGATTCCGGATTCGGCCGGGAAGGCGTTAAATACAGCATCGAGGAAATGACAGAAATTAAACTTCTGGTCATGAACAACTATCTCGAATAATTTTTAAATAGTGACTGGAGACCATGACTGAAAATTCACGCTATATCGACAATGGCAACGGCACCATCACCGATACCCAAACCCATCTCATGTGGAAGAAAAACGATTCCTTCCTCGACACAAAGAAGTGGAAGAACTGGTTTACCGGCCACGAATACATGCAAATTGTGAATCTGGAAAAATTCGGCGGGTTCGAGGACTGGCGGTTTCCTTACGAGGATGAAGCCTATAGCCTGTTTGAACTGGATAAAACCAATAAGGACAAATACGGTGATGATATCTACCTCGATCCGATATTCGAGGCGGGATCGGCCGGGACCACCTGGACGGAGGATATCAAGGACTCGTCCGCTTTGATCATCCAATACGAAGATGGAATGAAAGTCTGGCCCTCGCAATACGCCAACCTGAACATGGCTGTCCGGATGGTCCGCAGTCTCTAACTGCGCCTCACCGCTGTGCCTGCCACGAGGAAGGATAAAGAATCTGAAAGGCAGGATTCTTCGGGCCGAGATATTCAAAGTCGGGTTGCACGACAAACTGCAAACGGGCCCATTGAGAAACCTTCTCGGGTGACCGCGTTTTGGAAGGTGACTTCCTGAAAGCTCTCACTTCAAAAATCATCTTCTGGCCTTTTGGCAAAACATACGGACGTTTGGAGGTTCGATCTTTGGCGGTTTGCTCGAGATCGATAATAAACGCGCCGTTGGGCTCTTTCGAACCCTCGGATTCTCCATGAGAAATAATCCGGGAGCGGGGCGAGGTTACTGAAAGCCGCCACTGGTAGAGGGTCTTAAAACCCCGGGCGTAGGCCGTCAAAGCCACCGGGTCCAGAAACTGCACCTTCGCTTTGCCCCCTACCCGGTAAAACCGCAGTTGCATTACCGGCCATTTTACCTGATCCCCTTCAAAAGATTGGCCCCCCATGCGGCGGCAGCGGGAATTCCGAAACACCTTGGCCAATTGAATACGGCGGGTGATCAGCAGATCCTTTCTCAACGCAAGAGCTTCCCGGTGGATCAGATAACAACTGGCGATGGCCAGTTGCAAATCGGCTTCGGCGGAAATTTTTTGATCGACCGCTTGACGCAGCGCCTTCACCATTTTCATTTCTACGGGTGCATCCAGAAAGCGGCTCTGCTCCCGGGCCAGTCGGATCAACTGCTGCCAATTCTGTTTGACCAGAGCCTCTTTGAAATGGCTCACCATGAGCGAAGTATAATCCCCCACCCCTCCCTTAAAATACTCTTTCGAGTCGAAAACATTCTTCCGGATGAACTGATAGCGCTTGGGATGGGTGTATTTGAAATAGGGATAATGAATATACGCGGCGACCGAATTGGCAAAATCTTCCTGCGGATTTTCCCGCGAATAGGTGGGCAGATGCCGTTCGGATACAGGACCGTAATTCCGGACGCCGGCATCACTGGTAAGGCTATATAGAAAATCACTGTCCGCTTTCCCATCCAGTGCCGGCAGATGCAGGATGTGAAAACCGGCCAATGCCAGCCACTCGGTTTGAAAGGTCAAAAATCCATGAGACAGATCAAACACATGAGCCATTTCGTGATGCACGATGTTGTCGAAATCTTCCGGGCTTTCAAAAAAAATGGCATTATAAAATTCGAGACGCAACGGCTCATCCGCCAGCGCCACTTGATAGCTCTGATGGGCCTGGCGATAAACGGTGGTAAACCGGGGAAACGCGGCGGCCGGGATTCCTGAGTCGGCGGGAATCTCCGGGGCCTCCGGACCCTGGTTTTTTATTCGCAATCGAGCGGCCCGGTAAAATCCCTTCAATCCTTTAATTCGGTAAAAATTTTCCGGCAGGCGGGCAAACGCGTTGTGCAACTTATCGATTTCTTCCGGACGCCACCCCTCACCCAGTTCCATCAGGTCATAGCCAAAGGCCTGCTTAAATTTTTCCTTGAGGCGGTTGACTTCGTCGCGGTAATTGCCCGGATAAACATACAGGGGCCGGTCTTTATTCCCGGGATGCTCTCCGGGGGTTCCCATATGGCTGGCCCGGACGCCATCATCCCCCACCGGGGAAATGATTCCCGACACCAGCAATGCCAGAGCCAACCCCAAGATTTTTCGATTCATGAAGACCCTTTCCTTTCCAAGTTCTACACATCCTCAAATGTACAGAGGCCCATAACTAACAAATTATACAGTGAATCATTAATTTGAAGGCGTCCAGGTCAACGAAACTCCGGCAAACATATTAAAGGGTGGAGCGGGCTCGAAATACCTGGCGCCGGCGGCGTTGATCCGGGTATTGGCATTATAGTTTTCATCCAGCACATTGTTCAATCCTAAAAACAGGGTTCCCCGCACCGAGCGCCACTGCTGTTTAATTCCCAACTCCAGCCGTGTGGCGGTATAGGCGGAGTTCTCAGCTGTGTTGTCATTGCTCACGTAAAAACGGCTGACATGCTCAGATTGCAGGCTTGCAAACCATCCTTGCGGATGTTGGTATTGGATTCGTCCCGCCGCCCGGTGGACCGGAATTCCAGGAATACGGTTGCCCCTGAAATCCTGACCCCCGCTCTCAAAATTCCGAAACTCAAAATCCGAGTAGGTATAGGAAACCGTTGCCCGCCAATTTTTATTTGGACGCCACCGGAGCCAGGCTTCGACCCCTTTGCGCTCGGAAGTTCCCGAATTTCTGAAAAATGTCCGGCCGGGAAACGCGGCCAACTCGAAGGGGGTGATTTCATCTTCGGTACGGATATAAAACAAGGCCAACTCATACTCTATACCGGGGTTCCCCTTAATCCCCAACTCAATACTGTAAGACGTCTGGGGTTGCAGACCGGGATTGAATCCTCCGGCTCCTGACGGATTGTTGATTAATTCGGTGGTGGCCGGGGTCTCAAATACCGTGGAACCGTTGAGGTAAAGCACGAGTTGCGGAGTCAGGTGATACAGCGCGCCCAAATTTCCACTCCCTTGGGAAAACGTTTGGGAACCGGACTGATCTCCGTCGGCAACAAAGGAATCGCTCACTCGGTAATGAATCCGGTCGAACCGTCCGCCCGCTATCAGTTCCCAGTGATCCGACACTACCATCTCGTCCCGGATATAGATCCCCAGGCTATCCACTATTTCCCGCTGGTTGAACGTCTCGGCTCCTTGAATACCTGAATTATTGTTAAAGCGTTGCCGGTCATCATTCTGATAAAGAAAATCCACGCCAGCAATCAACCGGTTGGACTTTTTAAATAGAGAATGGTCGTTGATATATTTCACTGCCGCTCCCGGAACCCAGCGGTCAAACTCCACCTGCCCGCCGGACACGAACGGCAGGCGGTTGGAAAATCTCCGGTGAATCAAATGGGCGGTGAAGCTGAATTTCTGGCTGGCTCCCAGGGGTTTCCGCCAACGCAAACCCACCATTTCCTGTTCGACCTCTTCCCCGGCATCAAACAGCAGGTTGCGAGGGTGGGACTGGCGCGGGTTGACCGCCGCCTGGACCGCGGTCAATCCTCCCGGATCCTCGGCGCGGGGAGAATAAAATTTCTGGACGGTCAGCATGGTATCGGAGCCGCTGGGGGCTTGCCAGTTGAATTTTGCTTGAAACAACAGGTTTTCGGTAACGCTGTGTTCTCGAAACCCATTGAGTTCCAGGCGCGATCCGAATACCCGGTAATCGAAACTCTGGGTGCGGCCTCCCAGTTTGAGTTGGGTTTTGAGTAAACCAAACGAGCCGGCGATTAATTTGGGCTCTATTTCAAAAGGTCTCTCCGGACCGTTTTCGGTGACGATGAAAACAACTCCCCCAGAAGCGTTGCCGTAGAGAGATGCCGAAGGTCCGCGCAGAACTTCTATATAGTCGATGATTCCGGGGTCGATGCCATCCAGCTGACTGATGCCGTCCGGCAGGGTTTGGGGTATCCCATCCACCAGGATTTTAATACCGCGAACCCCGAAAGGCGAGCGCGCTCCGAAACCGCGGATCGATAATCGCAGATCCTGCGCAAAGTTATAGGAATTTTGAAAAAACAATCCGGGAAGGACAGAGAGGGACTCATCCAGAGTCAGAGTGGGCTGAGCCTTTTGGATATCCTCAATTTGAATACGGGACACCGCGTTGGGGACATTGAGTATGGGTTTGGGCGAACGAGTGGCCGTCACCTCGACCGGCTCCAAAATCTCTACCCGAGTTTTCTCCGGAACCTGAGGCCACAGAAGGGAGAGCAACAGACTCCCATCAAAAATCAGGACCACCAGCAGAAAAACCCAAACCCGAGCCCGGAGGACATTCATTCGGAATGGGCGGGACTATTTGTGATTACCATCCAGAATATTCAAAATGGATTGCAAATCCTGCGTAGCCTTCTTTTTCCAGTCCACCAGTGCATCCCGATCGAAAGCGAAATCCATTTGAGAAGCTTCATCACGGGATCTTTTTAGTTTTAATTTATTTTTGGCGCCCGCGATCGTAAACTTGTCCGTATACAGCAGACGTTTGATTTCCAGAACCTGATCGACATCTTTTTTCTGGTACAAACGCTGACCGGACCTGTTTTTATTGGGTTTGAGGACGTCGAACTCGTCCTCCCAGTAACGGAGGACATGTTGCTCGACCTCTGCAATCATCGCCACTTCACCAATTTTGAAAAACAGCTTATCCGGAATGGGTTGCTTCATAATTAATGGAGTTGGTTGAATCCAATAAATGTTTACTGGGTTTGAATGTCAGAACCCGCCGGGGTTTGATGATGATGGGCTCACCGGTTCTGGGATTTCTGGCATTCCGGGCCCTTTTGTCCCTCAAATTAAAACTTGCAAACCCGACGATACGAACATTTTCCCCTTTACTCAGAACAGCCTTGATTTCATTCAGCACGACATCCACCGCAGCGGCTGCTTCCTGCCGGGTAAAACCGACCCGCTCATAAACCCGATCAACAATATCCGACTTTACGATGGTACCTAGTTCCGATCCTTTAGTCATAAGCACCTCGACAGAAAAAGTTAAACTTCCTCCTTGGTTTCCTTCTTTGCTTCTTCAATGATTTTCGCGGTGAGGTGTTCCGGTACGATATCATAATGATCAAACTCCATAACAAAAACCCCTCTCCCGCTGGTCAATGAACGAAGTTCGGGAGCATAGTTTAAAATAGAAGCCATAGGGACATGGGCGCGGACATTCTGATTGTCGTCGTTGGCATCAACACCGAGAATTTTGCCGCGCTTGGAATTGAGATCGCCGATCACATCGCCGACAAACTCACTGGCAACGACCACTTCCATGGTCATGATCGGCTCAAGAATAATCGGTTTACAATCCAGAACCCCTTTTTTAAATCCGATGGACCCGGCAATTTTGAAAGCCATTTCCGAGGAATCGACGTCGTGGTAAGAGCCGTCGACCAAGGCCACTTTGATATCAACTATGGGATAATTCGCCAGAATACCCTTGGCCATGGCTTCCTGCACACCCTTTTCCACGGCTGGAATATAGGTTTTGGGAATGGCTCCGCCGACGATCCGGTTTTCGAATTGAAAGCCTCCTCCCCGCACCAGGGGACTTATTTCCAGCCAGGTATCTCCAAACTGGCCGCGTCCGCCGGATTGTTTCTTGTGTTTGCCCTGAACTTTGGTTTTTCCGCGGATGGTTTCCCGGTATGGGACTTTGGGAGGCTTCACTTCCACTTCCACGTTAAATCTCCGCTTCAAGCGTTCGATGATGACATCAAGATGCTCCGCACCCATACCGGAGACGAGTAACTCATGCGTCTGGGCATCCCGTTCGATTTTCAGAGTGGGATCCTCCTCCTTAAGCCGGGCCAGAGAGTTGCTGATTTTTTCTTCATCGGCCCGCGTTTTGGGAACCATGGCCCGGGCCAAAACCGGATTGGGAAAAACGATTGGGTCGAATTGAACGCCCTTCCCTTTGGTCGTAAGCGTATCGCCGGTGGCGGTGACCTTGAGCTTGGCGACCGTACCGATATCTCCCGCAACGACTTCGGTAACCGGGACCTGCTTTTTCCCCTGCAGGGAAAACAGCTGGCCCACCCGCTCGTCGGTTTCATGATTGGCATTGAATATCGAGGTATCCGGTTTCAACGAACCGGAATAGACCCGGAACAGGGTCAATTTTCCGGCGTAGGGATCGGCGATGGTTTTAAACACGAGACTGGAAAACATCCCGCCGTTCCCATCCACTTTCACTTCTACGGGTTCATCCCCCTTCAAGGCTTTACCCAGTTGCGGCGGACTTTGGTCGGGCGAAGGTAAAAAGTCGATCATGGCTTTCATCAGCCGGTCGGTCCCGATATTATGAAGAGCGGATCCTAAAAAAACCGGAACCAGTTGCCCGCTTGCGACGCCTTTATTGAGACCGGCATTGAATTCTTCATCGGTCAGTTCGCCTTTTTCCAGATAGGACTCGATCAACTCGTCATCGGATTCTGCCACCGCTTCAACCAATTCAGCACGCCGGTTTTCCACTTCATCCTTAACCTCATCGGGAATGTCGGACGCGGTTCCCGACCCTTTGCCGCCTTTCTCGTAAGCGTAGAATTTGTTCTCGACCAGGTCCACCACGCCAGAAAATTGATCGCCATTGCCGACGGGAACATGTAACAGAATGGGTTGGGTTTTGAATTTCTTTTTTATGGATTCGAGGATGGATTGGACGGAAGCCTGTTCGCTGTCCATTTTGTTGATGAAAACAATCCGCCTGAGAGAGCTTTCACCGGCCCATTGCCAGACTTTTTCGGTATAGAACTGAATTCCCGAATCGGCGGCAATGACGACGACCACACCATCGGATACTCGTATGCAACCGGGAGTGTCGGCAATAAAGTTGCCGTTGCCGGGGGTATCCAGAATATTGAATTTATGTTTTTGCCATTCGCTGGCGGCGAAGGAGGCATTGATGGAATGACCGCGCCGGACCTCGTCCGGATCGTAGTCCATGATGGAAGAATTATCGCCTACTTTTCCCAGGCGGTCGGATACACCTGATAAATACAACAACCCTTCCACTGCGGAAGTTTTACCTGCACCGGCATGCCCGGCGAACACAACATTTCTGATCTGCTCAACTTTGTACGATTTCATGCTTCTCCCCCGTGGAGGCGGATTAAAAAAACATGCCTTCCAAAAAGCGCAATAATACCGATTTAAAGAGCCGTGTTTAAATTAAATCTTTAAATATGTATGTGTACAAAGAGATTGCATCTGGGTTTCTTCAAATTCCCGGTAAGCGTCAGCAAAAAATAGATTCCAACCGCTTCATTTTCTGATAAACCGTACCGTAAAAAGACGGATAGAGCTGAAAAAGCTTATCCAACTCGCGAGTGTTCATCCCCACGGCCAGCACTTGGCCGGTATGAGCAACGGCCCGAACCGTCAATGGGATATGTTTCCAGTCTGGAATTTTCCCCATAATATCGCCACTTGACAGAAAAGCAACATTTTTTGTGCCCTGTGGGCAAACTTTTACTTCTCCCGATATTATGACGAAAACCTGATCACTCTTTAAATCCCTGGTGAAAATTTTTTCATTTTTCTGCCAGTGGCGCAGGTCGCCGAATCCCAGGGAGGCGATCAGGCCGGGTCGTATTATGTCATTGAAATAGTTGCTCAAATGATAAAATTCGTCGATGATCTGAGGCAGGTTGGATTGATTATAGAATTTTTTTGGAATTTTAAGCAGGGTCAGGTCCGACAAAGCCTTGACGGTGGCCCGGCGGCGCGGGTTGGGGGTGGAAATCACCAACTCCCCGAAAAACATCCCTTTTTCATAAATAACCGATTGATTCCGATTGATAAGGATTTCCGCGAAACCCTCCAGGATCACGAAAAAAGCGTTTCCGATTTCATTTTTTGAAAAAACCGTCGCCCCGGCTTTAAGCTTTTGCACTCTCGACTGTTTCACAATATTCGTCAGTTGGGATTTTTTAACATTCTTGAACAAAACCATACTCTTGATCAAATCCAGTTTGCCGCGGGCTTGGGAGTCCCGGCCTTTAATCAACACATCGGTCTCTCCTTCATGGGCAAACCGGAAATACGGATGGTTGAAAGGTTCTTTATGCTGGTGAACCAGCACCACTTTTTTAGCCAGTTTGGAATCCAAATGAGTGAGGGAACCCAGTTCCGTGTGCAGATTGCCTCCTCCCACCTCTTGGATAATCAAATCCGCATCCCAGACAAATCCCAGGACGGCATCCCTGCGCTTTCGCGAAAATTTTCCCATTTCCCACCACCGGTAAGTCAGGTCTACATCGTACTTGGTATCACCGGAATGGCTGATGATTTTTTCCTTTCCCCGGGGTGTTCTGTAGGAGATCTTGAACCGGCCGGTGGGAATCGAATGAAGGGAGTAATCAAACTCCAGATAGGTGTTTTTGAATCCGGGTAATTTGATTTTTTCACCTGCCTCGACTTCCAGAAAATCCACAAATTCTTCAATCACATATTGCGGAAACCGGCTGATACCCTCCACTTTTCTTAGAAAGCTTTCAAAAATGATTCGCGTCGTGATCAATTTGACCCGCCGGCCGGTAAGTATTTTTTCGATCAAACCGGAATCATGATCCGAATGTATGTGGGAAAGAATAATATAACTGATATCTTTTTCCGTAATTCCATACTTCAAGGCGGATTCATCATGATCGTTGAAAGCGTCGACCATGATGCCCTTACCCTCAGACCAGACGATCAGACAACTGTTTCTCCTGTTATGGGCAAATCCCGAACCCACCCCAAGATAGGTGACCCCCATGAAAGGTTTTTTGAGAGGTTTCACAATATCCGGTTTGGGAGGTGGATCCAGCCTTAAAATATTGACGGAGCATTTCCGTCGGTTTTGCAGATACACATCAAACTCGGCAGGCCGGGTCTGAACGATGCGAAGCGTCCTTTTTTGTTTGTCCGTACTCTCTACCGTCACGGATTTTTTCTTATTGAATATTTTAAAATCAATCAACGTATTGATAAATTCTTCCTGATTTTTCTCCTTGGCAAGAGAAAACATTTCCATTTCAATTTTTAACTGGGCGCAGGTGATATAGCTTCGGGCAAAGAGCGATAAGGTTCGGGAATTGATTTTATCCCTCAACCATTTTTTACCACGCACCAAAGATTCAAAATAACCTCTGATCTCCGATTGAATTTGCCGGTCGGTGGCATTGAACTTGAGGAGGCTGCTGTAAAGTTTAAACGGATTTTTACTAACCGCCACTTGGTCTAACAAGCGCTCGAACCGCTTCAATTCCGTGGCCGTAAACCCGGCCTCCCGTCCGAACCGGCGATATTGGGCCTGGATGATATTTTTGAAGGTGGGCCCAAATAACGTTTCCTGAAGAATGGATTTAAACCGCACCCTTTGATCGGCAGTGCAATAAATTGTGATTTTTTCGTGGGATGGGCGGGCAAAAAGAAAGGTATAAACGATAAACTCGAAATCGAAGTTATTTTTTCCCTGAACGAAAGTCCTTATGGGGAGAACATATCTGGACGGAAGCGCTTCGGCCCGCTTACCGAAATCCTTGACAATCCCCGGAGGACACCCGAAACAAATCGAATCGAATCCCTTGACTTCCAAAACCCGGAAATTGTACCCCTTGTACAGCCTGTATCCTTTGCGATTCGCCATAAATTAATTACCGGAACGGCGAGCGG
>CBDVDB010000021.1:0-17782 GCA_965372625.1 uncultured Nitrospinaceae bacterium | reverse complement strand
TACCGACCGGGGCGACGTAGGAAACGAAACCCTGTTGGAGGTCGAAGTCGTCATCTTTTCCTGCTAGAAGAGGAGAACTGTTTCCTTGTTGTTCAATTTCCGGCAGACTGAAGCCGAATTCCAGGTCGAAGCGGAAGCCGATATCGCCTATGTCCGCGGCGTCCTTCAGGAAGACCAGTTCGGCGACGTCCAGTTTGAAGCTGTTGTCGTCGACATCAAAGATTCTGAGAGCATTGGTCCTCGAAGCCGGGCTATTGAAATTGTAGGAATAAGAAGACGAGACAAAACCGTGGATTTCCACGTCGTCCAGCAATTTAAAAGCGTTTTTCCCCGCCAGAGCCTGGGTCGGCAGTAACAGAATCAACCCAAACAAGGCGACCCGCCCGAGACGTGAACCGTAAAAACTTAAAAACTTTTTCATTTTACCCCCTCTTAATTCGTGAATATTTTATAAAAATAACCGTTTATGAAAAATCAGAAAGATGGCTACAGGTTATAACCACGCTCATCGTGCTGAGAAAGATCCAGACCCTCGATTTCCTCGTCTTCATCGACGCGCAGACCCACAACCATGTCCACTATTTTCAGGATTATAAAACAGAGGGTTCCGCTATAAATCAGGGTGGCGGCGATACCGACGAACTGAATGCTTACCTGGTCGACAATACTGCTGTTATCACCGCCGAAACCGACGCCGCCCAGACTGGTGGCACAAAAGACCCCGGTCAGAAGGGCTCCGATAATTCCGCCGACGGCATGCACGCCGAAGACATCCAGAGAATCGTCATAGCCCAGGGCCCGCTTGATTTTGGTGGAGGCCAGGAAACAACCGACACCCGCGGCGGCTCCGATGGCCAATGCGCCCATGGGGCCCACGGCGCCTGATGCGGGGGTGATAGCGACCAATCCCGCGACAGCGCCGGAAGCGATACCCAGCACGCTGGGCTTGCCATGCCCCAGCCATTCACTGAACATCCAACCCAATGCGGCGGTGGCGGTGGCGATTTGCGTCACGGCCATGGCCATACCGGCGGTGCCGTCCGCGGCCAGCTCACTGCCCGCGTTGAACCCAAACCAGCCGACCCACAGCATGGAAGCGCCCATCAGGGTGTAACCCAGGTTATGGGGAGGCATGTGTTTTTCCGGATATCCTTTGCGCTTGCCCAAAACGAGACAGGCAACCAGACCGGCAATCCCGGCGTTGATATGAACGACAGTACCCCCGGCGAAATCCAGAATGCCCAAGGCGCCGAGCCAGCCATCGGTCCCCCAGACCCAGTGACATATGGGCGCGTATACGAGGGTGAACCACAAGGACAGGAAAATCAGCATCGCGGAGAATTTCATGCGTTCCGCAAAGGCGCCGACGATCAGCGCCGGGGTAATGATGGCAAACGTCATCTGGAACGTCATAAAGACCGATTCAGGAATAGAGCCGCTGAGAGATTCGACCGTCATTCCCTTAAGGAACATTCTGGACAATCCACCCCAATAAGCGCCGCCATCTTCCCCGAAGGCAATGCTATAGCCGTAAACAACCCACAAAACCGTCATGACGGAAGTGATGGCAAAGCATTGCATCAGTACCGACAGCACGTTCTTGCTGCGCACCATTCCGGCGTAAAACAGCGATAAGCCGGGGATGGTCATAAATAGCACCAAAGCAGTCGCCGTCAACATCCAGGCGGTATCGCCTGAATTAAGAACCGGGGCTTCCTCCGCCAGCGCGAGGCTGGGAAAACAAACCGCCAGCAAAATGAATAATAAAACGATCAACGATTGCGACCGAAATCTCGTGTGCATTTAATTTATCTCCTTCCAAAAGTTAAGTGAGGTTCTGAATTTTTTCATCCATGATTCTTCAGGAGGCGGGGATGTTCCGGGTGCGAACCGGCGAGCTAAATAGCGTCTTCGCCCCGCTCTTCCGTTCTGATACGAATCACATCCACAAGATCACTCACAAAGATTTTTCCATCGCCAATTTTGCCAGTCTGAGCGGCTTTCGTAATGACTTCGATGATTGTGTCGAGTTGATCATCCTTAACAACAATTTCAAGCTTGGTTTTAGGCAAGAAATCCACTGTGTATTCCGCCCCTCGATATAATTCTGTGTGGCCTTTTTGCCTGCCGAAACCTTTGACCTCGGTAACGGTAATGCCGAAAGCGCCCTTTTCATTAAGTTGGTCTTTGACTTCATCCAGCTTGAAGGGCTTGATAATGGCTTCAATTTTTTTCATTCAAGGTGTCTCCTTTAAAAATAATTGGATCGATCGAGCGGGTGGTCGAAGTTTCCTGTCATTTTTTCGTCCGGCAGAGGCCAAACTTAAGACCTGCCGGATGATTCATCCGAGATTAATATAGATGTAATTCAATTCCCGTACCAAATTGCGGAATCGGTGTCTTTTCAGTCTCGGGATCAAAATAATTGCTTACCTTACAAAGAGTTAAGATTCATTAAAACAGGGCCGGGGGCATGTTGCGGGGTTTGAGAGAAAAATTTATTCTGCATAAAAAAAAAGCACCGCCGGGTCAGATGCAATAAAAAAGGACAGATGCTTAAGTATTGAGAGGGTTTTGCCGTGAAAGAACTATAATGCTGTAACCTGTTGAAATCCGGTTTAAATCGGCCGTTCAAGCGCCGGTTTTGCGGGACCGCGAGCCGCTCAGAGGGCGGAGGGCAGGGACCTGGAAAGATATCCCGGGGCAGTGCCCTTCAAGGGAAATTTGGGTTATTGGGCATTATGGATTTATAATATAAATGAAGCGTTTTGCAGCGAATTTTTAAAAGAGATTCCGGTTTATGGCTGAGGAACAACCCGTATTGGAAAATGTTTATGTGGCACCCGCCCCGCGCAGTTCTTTGATGAATATGGTGCTGGTGATGGTTCTGCTTTTAGCCGCCGGGGCCGGGGGTTTTTTTGTTAAGGATTTTATTACCGGGCAGCCCCAAGTGGTGGCCCCCTCCGCTCCGGAGCAGGCTCAACCCGTAGCGGCCCGGCCGGCCCCGCTGGCGGTGGGAGTTATGGTCCCTTTGGAGCCGTTTATAGTGAACCTCGCCAAAACCAAGGGGAGCCGGATTTTAAAAGTAACGGTTACTCTGGAGTTGAACCATCCGGAAGTGCAACCCGAAGTGAATAACAACCGGCAGAAAATCATGGATTCCATTCTGGTATTGCTCAGTAGCAAAACGTTCGAAGATGTGTATTCAATCCAGGGAAAATTCAAACTTAAGGATGAAATCACCACGCGGGTCAACCGCTTCCTGGCCATGGGTCACGTCAAGGAAGTGTATTTCTCTGAGTTTTTGATTCAATAGATTCCCGGCTTTTGGTCCCGGGGATTCATTAGTAACTTTCTTTCGGCAAGGTGGTTTGAATTGGCAATGTTAGGAGACGCAGGGCAGGTTTTATCCCAGGGCGAGGTCGATGCCTTATTGCGGGGCGTCGGCGACGGTCAAATTGATACAGAGACCGATGTTCCTGAAGATGTCCGGGGAGTGGTTCCTTACGACCTGACCAGTCAGGAGAAGATCGTCCGCGGGCGTTTGCCGACTCTGGATATCATCAACCAGATGTTCTCGCGGCTGTTCCGGAACTCTTTTTCCGGTTTGATGCGTAAGTCCGCCGACATCAGCACCGTCTCCACCGATTCCCTCAAATTCGGCGAATTTTTGCGGTCTTTATCGGTTCCTTCCAGTTTGCATGTGTTTCGCATGGAGCCCTTGCGCGGCTTTGGCCTGATGGTGATTGAAAGCCGGCTGGTATTTTCATTTGTCGATAATTTTTTTGGCGGGACGGGAACTTCCGACATCAGTATGCTGGGCCGGGATTTCAGCGCCATTGAAATCCGGATGACCAAGAAAGTGATTCAGTCGGCGCTGGAGGATTGGGAGCGGGCCTGGAAATCTGTTCATCCAGTAGCCTGTACTTATGTCCGCTCCGAAGTCAATCCGCAATTTGCAGCCATTGTCCCGCCCACCGATGTGGTTTTGGTCATTGTGTTCGATATTGAAATGGAAAATTCCTCCGGAACCGTTACCATTTGTATTCCCTATTCCATGATCGAACCCATCATCAATAAACTCAAAGCCAACTTCCAGAGCGAACAATTGGAAGTGGACCAGGTTTGGGTCAACCGCATGCGGGGAGAGTTGATGCAGACCCAGGTGGAAGTGATGGCGGAGTTGGGTCAGACCCAGATGACTCCCAAGGAACTGCTCGTGCTGGAGGAGGGCGATGTGGTGATGCTGGGCAAGGATGTGTCCGACCCTTTGTATATCAAAATCGAGGGCACCCCTAAATTCAGAGGCTACTCCGGTGTCTCGCGTGGAATGAAAGCAGTTCAAATTACCCAAGTTCTTTAAAGGATTAATCGTTATGGCTGAACAACAAGACGATCTGGAAGCATTGGATGATATCGACAATCTGGACCAGTTTAGCGCCGAACCGGATTTAACCGGTGCCATGCAGGGTGTCCGGGGCGAGCCCCGGAACCTGGATCTGATTCTGGATATTCCGCTGACCGTTACCGTGGAATTGGGCCGGTCCAAATTGCTGATCAACGATCTTCTGCAATTGGGCCAGGGCTCGGTGATCGAATTGACCAAGCTGGTGGGAGAGCCCCTGGAAGTGCTGGTCAACAACAAGCTGGTGGCCCGCGGCGAAGTGGTCGTCGTCAACGATAAATTCGGCGTCCGTTTGACGGATATCGTATCCCCACTGGAGCGGGTCCAATCCCTCGGCTGAAAATCCCGTTGCCCCGCCCTTATGCAAAGCTCTCCTTAGTAAGGAGGGAACCGGGCAATGCCCGAAGAAAATTTACCCCAAGCCTGACTTGGTCTTCCTTCTTTTATCCGGTTTTATCCTGTTATCCTGTCAAAATTTTTTCCTGTTTTCCCTCCTTGTAAAGGGGAGCTAAATCACCCCAACCCCTCTTTAAAAAGAGGGGCATATTGGGTCCAGCGTCACGCGGGCCGGCGGAGCGGCCGGGCCTCCCTTTTAAATCCCCATCGGTCAGGTCATTTCGGTACGGCCTTTGCATTTTAACTATTCAGATCAAAGGTGTCGGTATTTTTGACGCTATTCGTTCGCCCAAACAAAGGCCGGATCATGAAAAGGATAAGTCGAGTCGCGGCAGGAACCCTTGGTTTTATATTGATTTGGACGAGTCTCGCCGTTGGCGCACAACCGCTGTCGAGCTATAATTTTTTGCGCGACGTATCCGTGGATCGGAGAAATGGCGAGTTACTGATTCGGTTGGAATTCAGAAAACCACTGGTCCATTTTCAGGGTCCGGTTTTTTTTAAAAAATCCATTCAAATGGATTTTCCAGCGGCCTATGTTGATCCGTCCAAGCGGTACTTTGATACGGGTGATGACGAAATCCGGCAGGTCTATGTTTCGCAGTTCGACCGCAAGAAGCTCCGCCTGCGCTTGATCCTCGCTTCCGGAGTTCAGATTTTCAAGGATCGGGTGGTGGTGGAGCAGTTAGGAAACGTGCTTCGCATTCGAATCAGTAAAGACGCTCCGGTTCCCATTAAAAGGGAGTTTGCCGATCCGCTGGCAAGTCTTCTCGCCAGGGCCAACCGGATTCAGTCATCTAAAATTCCAAAAACCAAAACCACATCAGGTCAACTGGCAAAAACTGAACCTCCGGTAAAAGTAACGGGTCCTGTGGCAACGGGAGAAGTTGCCCCGGCATCCGCCGCCAAAGAATTCAAGAAAGCGTCTCCCCCATTGTCAAAAATACTGGGACAGGCCTGGAAAAATAAACCCCCGAAGGAAGCGTCCCCAGCCACACCCGCGGCCCTGAAAACCCAACAAGCCGGAATCCTGGATTTTGGAAACGATCTGTCCGCGGGGAAGCCCGATTTGTTCTCGGCCAGTCTCAAAATGGCTTACACCCTGGTCCTGGTACTGGGCCTGATGTTCCTCGTGTATTACTTTTTTAAAAAGTTCGGCCTGAAGAATACCGTGTTTGGCGGCGAAGGCAGACCCATCAAAGTGCTGTCGACCGGATTTCTGGCGCCCCGTAAAAGTATCGCCCTGGTGGAAGTGGCAGGC
Source organism: uncultured Nitrospinaceae bacterium (assembly GCA_965372625.1). Classification (GTDB taxonomy): domain Bacteria; phylum Nitrospinota; class Nitrospinia; order Nitrospinales; family Nitrospinaceae; genus SZUA-226. Next base: position 11,720 of record CBDVDB010000021.1, on the reverse strand, counting down.
GATATTCTGGTCCTGGGGATTGCCCATGACCGCATTTCACTGTTAAGCAACGTTCAGGATCCGGAGAAGATTGAACGGATCAAAACCAGTCTGAATAAAAAAAATGCAAGGGAAAGTAAAATTGTTTCTTCGCCTCCCCAAAGAGAGGGGGGAAAACCTCAAGCTGAAAAACAGGGAGTCGACGTTTATAAAAAACGCCTGGTCAAATCCGGTTCCACCAATTCGTTCGGAGAATATGTCAAAAAATTTACCGATTCTCCCGATCCCGAACCAGATTCCCTGAAGGGAGTGGCTCCGCGTGTCAGGAAAAAACTGGGGGAGGTCCCGGTATTCGAATGAAAAAGTTGGGGCTCATTTTAATTTCAGTGTCCGTCCTGTGGATGGCGGCCGATTTTCTGGTTCCGCCGGAGGCCTCCGCTATTCCTGTTCCCACCATCCAGTTCGGAGTGGAGGACGCCGGGGAACCGGATGCTTTGTCGACCGCTTTGCAGATCATGCTTCTCCTGACCATATTGACCCTGGCGCCGTCGATTCTTATTTTGATGACTTCGTTTTCCCGGTTTGTCATTGTCCTGTCATTTCTACGGCAGGCCATGGGAACCCAGCAGACGCCCCCGACGCAAGTGCTGATCGGGCTGGCCCTGTTTCTGACGTTCTTTGTCATGACCCCGGTGCTCACCGAAATCAACGACAAGGCGTTGCAGCCTTATTTGAGTGAAGAGATCACTCAGGGGAAAGCTTTGGAAATAGCGCAGGTCCCGATCAAATCATTTATGTTGAGACAAACCCGCGAAAAAGATCTGGCCTTGTTCGTCAATATGGGAGAAGGGGAAAAGCCGGAGACGATTGATGATATCAACATGCAGACGGTAGTGCCGGCGTTCGTGATCAGCGAACTGAAAACCGCGTTCCAGATCGGTTTTCTGATCTACATTCCGTTTTTGATCCTCGACATGGTCGTGGCCAGTATTCTACTTTCCATGGGAATGATGATGCTTCCCCCGGTACTGATTTCACTGCCGTTTAAATTGATGCTGTTCGTGATGGTCGACGGTTGGCATTTAACCGTCGGTTCGCTCGTCAAGAGTTTTGCCTAGGACAAGGTTATGACTGAACAATTCATCGTGGACTTTGCCTTAAACTCGATTAAAACCACGCTTCTGGTTTCCGCCCCCATGCTGGGATTCGGCCTGGTCACGGGACTGGTGATATCCATTTTTCAGGCGGTCACTTCTATTCAGGAATTGACGCTGACGTTCATTCCAAAAATATTGGCGGTGTTTCTGGCATTGTTCCTGTTTTTTCCATGGATCATGCGAATCATGCTGAGCTTCACCGAACAGATTCTTCTGAACTTTCCCCGTTATATTGGGTGATGGACCTCTTCAATCTGTCGTATGGCGATTTTGAACATTTCATTTTCGTCCTGGTACGGGTGGGGGCGTTTATCGTGTTCGTTCCCATTCTGGGCAGCCAGCAAGTTCCCGCCCGGATCAAGATTGGCTTCATCCTCCTTCTCAGTCTGAGCATATTTCCGCTGGTTCGGCATCTGCCCATGCCGGAGCCGAAAGGACTGCTCGACTTTTCGGTTTATCTGTTTTCCGAGGCAACGGTAGGCCTGGTGCTGGCGTATGCGACGCGGCTGATTTTTACCGCCGTTCAGATCGCCGGCACGGTGGTCGATTTTCAAATGGGGTTCGGCATAGTCAACGTGATCGACCCGCAAACTCAAACGCAGGTGTCCATCACCGCCCAGTTCCAGAATATTTTCACCATCCTGCTGTATCTGGCTTTGAACGCGCATCATCTGACCATTTACGCGCTGGTGGAGAGTTTTCAACTGATCAACCCGCACCAGTTCGGTTTTTCCGCCGGGACCATGGCGCTGATTTTGAAACTGTTCGCGACCACGTTTGTGGTGGCTGTCAAAATCGCCGCTCCCATCATGGCGATTCTGTTTTTTATCAGCGTCGGGTTGGGGCTGGTGGCCCGCACGGTTCCGCAGATGAACGTTTTTATCGTCGGGTTTCCCTTGCAGATCGCCGTGGGGCTTTTAATGGTGGGACTCACCATGAGTTTTTTTGCAATGCTGATGACCCGGCATATAGCGCAACTCCCCGATTGGTTGATGAGCCTGATGCACGCCATGGGTGGATAAATCAGGTTTTTGTAGTTGCTCGATTTATCGAGCGGTTGTGAAATTCGCTCCATTTGAGAGAGGTTAAAGGTTTCCGGCTATGGCAGAAGAAGTCAGTGTAGATCAGAAAACAGAAGAGCCGACACCGAAGCGCATCCAGGATGCCGAGGAAAAAGGCAACTTTGCCCACAGCCGGGAGCTGACTTCCGCTTTCGTGCTGCTGGCCGCCATCCTGGCGTTCGCCATGGCCGGAGCGTTCAGCACCCGGCATATGATGGCCACCTGGCACAACCTTCTCACTCAGGCGCACGTCATTCAGCCCAACATGGAGGACATGCAGCGGTTGCTGGGGTGGGTGATGACAAATTCCTTTACCATCCTGAGTCCCATTTTGTTTACCATCATGGTGAGCGGTGTGATCGCCAATGTGGTACAGACCGGGGGGCTCCGGTTTTCCACCCATCCCCTCCTGCCGCGGTTTCACAAGATGAATCCGTTGGCCGGATTCAAACGCATGTTCAGCCGAACGGCGTTGATGGAATTGTTCAAATCTATTTTTAAGGTAACTCTGATTTCACTGATCGCTTTTTTCACCATCAAGGGCCGCTTCCACGAAATTCCACCCATGATGGGAAAAAGCGTCGGGCAGATTTTGATCTTCATGGGGGAGGTCGCCCTCGAAATTATGATCAAGGTTCTGGTGGCCATGATTTTTCTGGCATTCGTCGATTATCTGTTTCAACGCTTCACTTATCTCAAGAACCTGCGCATGACCAAACAGGAAGTCAAGGACGAGCGTAAGGATACCGAAGGCAACCCGCAGATCAAACAGCGGGTGCGTAACGTTCAAATGGAAATGATGAAGCGCCGGATGATGGCCGCCGTTCCGGAAGCCGATATGGTGATCACCAACCCGACGCATATTGCCGTGGCGATCCAATACGATCAGGGGAACTCGGACGCCCCCAGGGTCGTGGCCAAGGGCAAAGGCTTCATGGCGGAAAAAATACGGGAGCTCGCCAAGGAACACGACATCCCGGTGGTGGAGGACAAACCGCTGGCACGCCTGCTCTTCAAAACGGTGGAAGTCGGGCAGATGATCCCGGCGCATCTCTACAAGGCGGTAGCGGAAATCCTGGCGTATGTTTACCGGTTGAAAGGCCGGACCTTGGTATAAAGATTGCACTTAATCTGATTACGGTGCCCATGGGTTGAAATATTGGCACTTACCGCCGTGCGGGAGTCATCGGCGTTTGCTGAACCCGTTTAGATATAATAAATTATAAGGATGCCCCCGGTTTCGGGGTGCGTCAATTTTTTGGGTGGGAAATAGGTTTTATGGCCAATCGTATGGAAAATTATATATCGGTCCGGCCTCAGGAGGTAGCGGTCGCCGTTGGCATCATCGCCATTCTGGTGGTGATGGTTATCCCGATTCCCACGTACATGCTGGATTTGCTGTTGTCGTTCAGCATCACCTTTTCCCTGATCATCCTGCTGGTTTCCATATTTATGCTGGCGCCACTGGATTTTTCGGTGTTTCCTTCGATGCTGCTGGTGGTGACGCTGGTGCGGTTGTCGCTGAACGTGGCTTCCACCCGGATCATTCTGTTGCACGGCAACGAGGGACCGGGCGCCGCGGGCCAGGTGATCCAATCCTTCGGCTCGTTTGTGGTGGGCGGCAATTATGTCGTCGGCGCGGTGATCTTCATCATCCTGGTGCTGATCAATTTCATCGTTATCACCAAAGGTTCGGTCCGCACCTCGGAAGTGGCCGCGCGGTTTACCCTGGACGCCATTCCCGGCAAGCAAATGAGTATCGACGCCGATCTCAACGCGGGCATCATCAACGAAGAAGAGGCGCGGGCGCGCCGGCGCATGCTGGAACGGGAAGCGGATTTTTACGGGTCCATGGACGGCGCCATCCGGTTTGTCCGGGGTGATGCCATTGCCAGCATTCTCATCACGCTGATCAACGTCATCGGCGGATTCGCCATCGGTGTTTTCCAGCAGGACATGGCGGTGGGAGAAGCGGCCCGGGTGTACACACTGTTGACCATCGGTGACGGTCTGGTGACGCAACTGCCGGCGCTGGTCGTTTCCACCGCCGCCGGTCTTATCGTGACGCGGGCCACCACGGATAAAAATCTTCCCAATGAATTTATTGGGCAGATGTCCAACAACCCGGCGGCATTTTCCATTGCCGCGGCGGCGTTGTTCTTTTTCGGCATCATTCCCGGTCTGCCGCACATTCCGTTTTTCGTGTTGGCGGCGCTGGCCGGATGGATCAGTTACCGCCTTTACCAGACTCGCCAAAAGGAGGAAAAAATTCAGCAGAAAAAACTGGAAGCAGAGAAGAAGATACCGCTCCCCGAGAAGGTGGAATCCATTCTGCCGCTGGACATCATGGAGCTGGAAGTGGGTTACGAGTTGATTCCTCTGGTGGATGCCGACCGCAACGGCGAGTTGCTGGAGCGCATCAAGTCGGTGCGCAGGCAGTTCGCGCTGGAATTGGGTTTTATTGTGCCGCCTTTGCATATCCGGGACAACCTGCAGTTGAAAGCCAGTGACTACGCTATTTTAATCAAGGGCGTGGAAGTGGCGCGCGGGTCCGTCATGACCGGCCGCCTGCTGGCGATGAGTCCCGGTAAAACCGAAAAAGAAATTGCCGGCGTCAAGACGCAGGAGCCGACGTTCGGCCTGCCGTCGATCTGGATCAACACTTCCGGTAAACAGGAGGCGCAAATGGCAGGCTATACCGTGGTTGACCCGGCAACGGTCATCACCACTCATATCAAGGAAACCATCAAGCGCAACGCGCATGAATTGCTGGGCCGTCAGGAAGTGCAGACCCTGCTCGACAAATTCAAGGAAACCAATCCCAAGGTGGTCGAAGAGCTGGTGCCCAATCTGATGACCCTCGGCAAAGTCCAGAAAGTCCTCCAGAATCTTTTGCGGGAACAGATTTCCATCCGCGACCTGAGAACCATTCTGGAAACTCTGGCCGATTACGCCCCCAAGGTGGAGGACCCGGACGTGTTGACGGAATATGTGCGGCAGGCGATGGCGCGGCCGATCACCAAACAATATTTGGCGAAAGACGGAACGCTTTCGGTGATGACGCTGGACCAGAAGGTGGAAGAACTCATCCAGCAATCGATCCAGAAAACGGAACTCACCTCCTATCTGGCGCTGGAGCCGACGGTGGCGGAAAAGATTCTGGCCAGAATCCGCGAAGCGGCGGAAGCGGTGACCCCCATGCTGGAGACTTCCCCGGTTCTTTTGGCGTCGCCTCTGATCCGTATGTATTTACGCAAACTCACTGAGCGGTTTTTGCCGGATCTGGTGGTGCTGTCTCACAGTGAAATTGTTCCGACCGTTCAAATTCGAACCTTGCGAGTGGTGACGTTGAATGCGAATTAAAAAAGTAATCGCCAACAGTTACGGGGAGGCCCTGACGCGGGTCAAAACCGAATTGGGAGAAAGGGCGCTGGTGCTTTCGACCCGGTCCATCAAGTTCAACAAGGATCAGGATGCCGGCCGGTGTTCTACATTGGTAGAAATCACCGCCGTCCTGGACAACGATGCGCATCACGAATCCGTGCCCGCTGCCGAACAGGCGGCCAGCCGCAAGGAATGGATGCCGGTGAATACCGGAGAGGAGATTCGCGAACTCCGCTCGATGATTGCTACGCTCATGACCCAGACGGATAAGGCCAAATCCCTGGGTCTGAATGAAGCCCAATGGCCGGTCTACGAAAAGTTGATCGGCCGGGGGGTGGATGACCGGGTGGTCGCCCGGCTGTTTGCAACGATTAATGAGAAGGAACTCAGGAAGGAGGGGGACCCTTTCATCGGCGAGAGCGATCTCGCCGCAGTGATGAAAGGGGCGGTGCAGTGCGAGGGACCCATCCGGCTGAATAAGGACGGGCCCAAGGTGGTGGCGCTGGTGGGTCCCACTGGCGCCGGCAAGACCACCACCCTCGCCAAACTGGCGGCCCGGTTCAAGCTTCAGCAGAACAAAAAAGTGGCGATGGTGTCTCTCGATACCTACCGGATGGGCGCCTGCGAGCAGTTGGAGTCCTATGGCGAATTGATGCAGGTGCCGGTATCACTGGCGGCGGACCGCAAGGAGTTTACCCGGATCATGCAGAAACACCGCGACCAGGATATAGTGCTGGTGGATACCATGGGCAAGTCGCACCGCGACCCGGATTACTGCCGGCAGTTGAAGCATGTGCTCAACGCGGCGCCAGAGGTCGAAACTCATCTGGTGCAAAGCGCCACCTCACAGGAGCCGGTGGTGAATGAATGCTTCAAGCAGTTTGCGCCGTTGGGAATTGACCGGGTGCTGTTCACCAAACTGGATGAAGCCGTGCACTTTGGCTTGCTGATCAATAGTGCGGTCCGGCACCGGATTCCGTATTCGTATTTTACGATGGGGCAGAGAGTGCCCGAAGATATTGAAGTGGCGGCGGAGGATAAGGTTATTCGTTTGATTTTTAACTGATTTGGGCTTAAAGTAAAGAGGCTAAGTTATGGTTTTTACAGGAGTAATGGGAAAAGCGGGCCGCCAGGCCGATAGTTTGAGGAGAGTTATGAGTAAGGCGCAAAATAAGATGCCGTCAAAAGTTCTGGCCGTCAGCAGCGGTAAAGGCGGGGTCGGCAAAACTAATGTGGTCGCCAATCTCGCGCTGGCTCTGACTAAAAAGGGATACCGGGTACTCATATTCGATGCCGATTTCGGGTTGAACAACATCGATATTCTTTTGGGCCTGACTCCACGTTTTCATATCGGCCACGTGTTCAACGGCGAGAAGACCCTGGAGGAAATCCTGGTCGAAGGCCCCCGGGGACTGAAGGTCTTGCCGGCCAGCAACGGCTGGCAGGAGTTGACCTCCCTCGATAACGAAAAAAAGATGCTGATGCTGGAAAAGTTGGATGGCTTGATGGGCGATTACGATTTTCTCATCATCGATACCGGGGCGGGAATCTCGGCCAACGTCACTTATTTTTGCAGTGCCGCGCATGAAACTCTTCTGGTGGCGACGCCGGAGCCGACGTCGCATACTGATGTGTATGCCCTGATCAAGGTTTTGCACCAGAAGCATAATCAGAAACAGTTTCAGCTCATTATCAATTCCGTGAAATCGGAAAGAGAGGCGCTGGAAATTTACCGGCGCCTGACCGATGTGGTGGACCGTTTTCTGTCCCACGTTTCGCTCGATTACTTCGGGTATATTCTTTACGACGAGAATGTTACCCGTTCGGTCCGGCAACAGAAGCCGGTGGTGGAGTTGTATCCGCATTCCCCGGTGAGCCAGTGTATGGTTCGCCTGTGTGAAAAGGTGATTGAAACCCGCAACCAGATTCCGGAAGAAGGGGACCGTCCTTTTTACTGGAAAAATGTTTTCGAGGTAAGATGAGTCGAACTGCGATTAAAAAAATATCCGTAGCGGCGGGTCTGTTTTCGTTTACGTTGATTTTTTTCGGGAGCTGGATTTATGAGGCCCGCGTCTGGTCCTCATTTATCAGGGGGCTGGAGGGGTTCGCCCTCTTTAGTTTGCTGGCATGGCTGGTGCTGAAAGCGTGGGCCGCCCTGAAATCTGTAGATAGCCCGGGGAAAGACAAAAACAAGGACAAGGGAGTCAACCTGGACCAGACCGCCTGATGGAGAGGCCCTGAATGGCTGGAAAGCCCCAAGCAAAAGAACAGATAGAAATCTGCCCGGAAAATACGGATCAGATCGTGCAGGAGTATTCTCCGATGATCAAATACGTGGCGAACCGGATCGCTTTGCGCCTGCCGCCGCATATTGAAGTGGATGATCTCATTAGCGTGGGAGCCATAGGATTGATGGACGCCATCGAAAAATACGACCCGAATCGGGGCGCGAAATTCAAAACCTATGCCGAGTTTCGCGTGAGAGGTTCCATTCTGGACGAGTTGCGGTCGCTGGATTGGGTACCGCGGTCGGTCCGTCAGAAAGCGTCCAAGCTGGATGCGGTGGTCAGCAAACTGCAATCCAAACTGGGCCGGCCTCCCGAAGATGAGGAGATCGCGGAGGAAATGGATATCACGCTTGATGATTTATTCGATGTCATTAATGAAACGCGTAATATGCCTTTGCTCAGTCTGGAGGATTTGGGGATATCCAGGGATTCCGGAGACAAGCAAAGCCTGCTCGATACACTGGCGGGTAAGAGCGATGTCGATCCGCAAACCCAACTCCGGTTGAATGAACTGAAATCCCTTATCGCCGCGGCGATCGACACGCTCCCCGAAAAGGAACGGTTGATGGTGTCTCTGTATTATTATGAAGAGTTGACCATGAAGGAAATCGGAGAAGTGTTGGGGATTACGGAATCGCGTATCTCCCAGATTCATTCCAAAGCGGTCTACCGCCTGCGCACCAAATTAAAATCGCTGATTGCCGAGGAGTCCTGAGGCCCGCCATGAGCAACGGATCCAAATTTTCTTTTCCTGAGGTTGCCATAATGGTGTTGCGGGTTTCCGTGGGCATCGTTTTTATTTATCATGGGTCCCAGAAACTGTTTGGAGTTTTTGGCGGGCATGGAATGGCAGGTTTTATCCAGTACCTGACCCAGCTGAAAGTGCCGACGCCGGAAATCAACGCGTGGCTGGCGGCTCTTACAGAATTTTTTGGAGGGTTGGCTCTGGCGATCGGGTTTTATCCCCGGTGGGCCGCCCTGCCGTTAATAGGGGTGATGCTGGTGGCGATCATTCTCGTGACGGGAGCCAACGGTTTTAATAACAGCAACCAGGGATTTGAATACAACTTTATTTTAATCGCCGCCTTGCTGGCGATTTTTCTCCAGGGTTCCGGCAAGTGGGTCATTAAATTCCAGCTCAAGGATAAAGAGTGATTTTAAGTTCCGGTTACCCTTCGATTAATAAATTGAAATGTGCCGTTCTTCCTCGGGGCGGGTTTTCCAGCGGCGGTGCATCCACATCCACGGCTCCGGCCGCTCCCGGATAATTTTTTCCAGCACCTTCTGGTATTCCTCCGTCCATCTGAAAATATCTTTTTCCTTGTCGCAGGTTTTTTCCAGCTTTATTTCAGGAAGGAAAACAGGATTGTAGGTGCCCTCCTGTGTGGGATAGGGAATGAGCGGAATCACCGCGGCGCCGGTGGAATAGCTCAATAAAGCCAGGGAACGGGGAGTCGCGGCTTTCTTCCCGAAAAAATCCACGAACAACCCGCCGACACCGCCGTTCTGATCCATCATGAACCCCACACAGGAATTCTTCTTTAAAGCGCGGACTACTTTTAGAGGGGAACCCTCTTTGTGAATGACACCGCCTCCTGAAAGGGTCCTTAATCGGGTAATGAAATTTTCGAGATAAGGATTGTCCAGTTTCCGCGCTATGGCGGCGACCTGGACGAAATTTTTGTAGCCAAAAAACATCCCCAACACTTCCCAGTTTCCATAATGGGCCATCAGGAAAAAAGCCCCTTTGCCGCGCTTCAGGCAATTATTCAAATGCTCCATGCCCTCGGGATCGGATGGAAAGAGCTGATAGACCCTTTGTTCCGTGTTGCGGCTGACCCAAAGGCCCTGCAGAGGTATCGTCATCATTTGAATCATGGATTGCTTGATGATGCGGGTTTTTTCTTCAGGAGTTTTGGAGTCGCCGAAAGCGATATCCAGATTGGTCCGAGCGATCTTCCTGCGAGTGGGAACACAATAATACAACACACCGCCCAGAAACCGTCCCAGCCGGCTGATCCCCCGGAGGGAAAGCATTTGAATGGGAAACAAAGCCATTCGGAACAAGATATATTCCAGAAGATAACGAAATTTTTTAGGGATTGTCTGGCGGCGGTCCAAGGGAAACTCTTAATTATAGAGGGAAGGTTTTTATTAAAATAAGAGTGGCGCCCGGCGCGGTCATTCGCCGGATCAATTCATCTCCGCGATGGCCTGGGCGACAGCGTATTTTTTGTCATGGGTGATGGATATATGGATATCCTTCAGGTTCAGGGAATTGAACAATTCCCGGCCTTTGCCGCTCAGGCTCAATACCGGACGGCCCGATTCCTGATTCAGGATTTCCATATCCTTCCAGGTGATGCCCAGCGCCATACCCGTTCCCAGCGATTTCAACACCGCTTCCTTGGCCGCGAATCGGGCGGCGAAGTGTTTGGACGGGTCCGGCTTGGAGCGGCAATAGTCGATTTCTTTCGAAGTGAACACGCGCTCTTCAAATTTTCCGGAATATTTTTGAATCGAGTTCCTGATCCGGGAAATTTCGATGATGTCTACTCCCGTTCCGTGAATCATGTTGTCATCCCTGAGTGTGTGAATTCTTATCGGTTGAAAATATTATAGGCCATGAACCCAAAATTCGTAAGCCTCAATTTTTGAGTCCGCCGGGCGATGACCCGCGTTGAATCGGGAGCAGGGATTCCAAATCCTTCAGGGATACCGCTCCTTCCCGGATGAGGGTCGGGGGGTCCGTGGTGGTATCGAGCACCGTGGATAATTGTCCTCCCGGCGCCGGGCCGCCATCGACGATCAGGTTCAACGTGTCTCCCAGGGCGTCGGCCACTTCCTGCGCAGTCCCCGGTTCTCCCGCGCCGCTGATATTGGCGCTGGGCGCGGTCAAGGGCTGTCCCAATTCTTGCAACAACCTGCGGGTGAAGGGATGACCCGGCAGGCGAACGCCGATGGTTCCCGTTTCCGCCGTCAACTCGTCCGGCACCTGGGGCGAGGCTTTGAACACCAGCGTTAAAGGTCCGGGCCAGAATCGCTCCATGAGAAGCCGGGCGTTATCGGTCACCTCACTCGTGAGAATTTCCAATGAGTCACGGGTGTGGATGAGTACCAACAGCGGATTGCCGGCCGGACGTTGTTTGATTTGAAAAATTTTCAAGAGGGCTTCGGGGTTGAAGGGGTCGGCTCCCAGCCCGTAAAACGTATCCGTGGGAAAGGCGATCACCCCGCCGGCATTCAAAACGGACCGGATGTTCTGGAGAGGCGCGCGGCATGTTTCCGGATTTTCAAAATCAACGGGCAGGACGTCAGCCATGTTCGGACTGGAGCTTGCGGCTTTTCGCTTCCACCTGTTTGGCCATATCTTTTTTGTATTGATCCAGTTTTTGGGTCAGCCGGGCATCGCTCAGCGCCAGTATCTGGACGGCCAGGAGTCCGGCGTTTTTGGCTCCGGCCCTGCCGATCGCCATGGTGGCGACGGATACGCCTCCCGGCATTTGAGCGGTGGACAACAGGGAGTCGAACCCCTGCAGGGGGCTGGAACCGATGGGCACGCCGATGACCGGCAGAATCGTTTCCGCGGCGACCACGCCTGCCAGATGCGCGGCGGCACCGGCGCCCGCGATCAATACCTTGATGCCGCGCTTGCGCGCCTGATCGACATATTTCCGGGTGCGCGCCGGGGTGCGGTGGGCGGAGGTTACCAGAACTTCATTGGCGACCCCGAACTGGTCCAGAATTTTTGAGGTTTCGCTCATGATGGCATAATCCGAATCGCTCCCCATAACGATACCGACCAGCGGCTTTGCGGTTTTCTTTTTGGAAGTGGCCAAATGACGCTCCTT
>CBDVDB010000020.1:0-17812 GCA_965372625.1 uncultured Nitrospinaceae bacterium | reverse complement strand
TCAAACCTGCGATTTGTTTGACCAGAACTATTTCCTTGCCGGTATGGATGATGATTACGTTCTGTTCGTTGTCGAGCGAAGCTTTATGGCTGGCGGCATTCAGAAACTTTCCCCTGTTGTATTTTACTTTTTCAATGGTCCCCGCGACCGGGGTCCGTTGCACATGAACGCTGAAGATATCCAGGAAAATGCTGATGCGCCGGAAAGGCTCGTCCAACAGCGCATCCTGCTCCTCGACGATCTCCACCACTTTGCCGTCGGCGGGAGAAACGATCACTCGATCCTCATTGGGAATAGTGCGCTCCGGGTCCCGGAAAAACTGGACAACGAACACCAGCAACAGACCGGAAATTCCCGCCAGCCAATGGAGGGAAACCAGGGCCAAAACGGCCGTAATTATAATGAGGGGGATGATAAATCTGTAACCATCGGAAGCGATGGGTATTCTCATTGGAACTCCGGAGCTACTTCAATTTCTTGCCGACGAAGGGCATCATTTTTCGCAAACGCTCACCTACTTCTTCTATCATATGCTCGGAATCTTTTTTAAGCAAGGCATTAAAAACAGGGCGGTTAGCCTGATTTTCGAGGATGAATTCGCGGGCAAAACTGCCGTTTTGAATCTCGGAGAGGATTTTCTTCATTTCCTTGCGGGTCTCTTCATTGATCAGCCGCCGGCCGCGGGTGACGTCGCCATAGGCCGCGGTGGTGCTGATGGAGTAACGCATGTTGCCGATTCCGCCTTCATAGATGAGGTCGACGATTAGCTTGAGTTCGTGCAGGCATTCGAAATAAGCCAGATCGGGGGAGTAGCCGGCTTCGACCAGTGTGTCGAATCCCGCCCGGATCAGTTCCGTGGTGCCCCCGCACAAGACCGCCTGCTCACCGAACAGGTCGGTTTCGGTTTCTTCCTTGAAGTTGGTTTCCAGAACGCCGGCACGGGTTCCGCCGATACCCTTGGCGTAGGCCAGAGCAATCTTTTTGGCATTTTTAGTGACGTCCTGATGGACCGCCAGGAGACAGGGCACACCCGCTCCCTGTTCATAGGTACGGCGGACCAAATGCCCCGGTCCTTTGGGAGCGACCATGAACACGTCGACGATGTCCGGCGGGACCACTTGGCCGAAATGAATATTAAATCCGTGACCGAAGGCGATGGCGTTACCCTTTTTCAGATGCGGCGCGATATCGTTCTCATACATGGCCCTTTGCTTGTCGTCCGGGATCAGGATCATGATGATGTCCGCGGCCTTGGCGGCCTCGGGGACGGTCATGACTTTAAGGCCGTCCTTTTGCGCCCGTTTCCAGAAACCGCTTTCCTTGCGCAGGCCAACCACCACCTTCATGCCGCTGTCGTGCAGGTTGCGGGCGTGGGCGTGGCCCTGGCTGCCGTAACCGACGATGGCGATGGTTTTTTTCTTAAGAATTTTCAGGTCCGCGTCTTTATCGTAATATATCTTGGCCAAGAGATTTCTCCTTTACTGTCCCTTTGGATTGGATCCATTAATGGATTTCCGGCCGCGGCTCAGGGCGATGCGTCCGGAACGGACTATTTCCTTGATGCCCAGCGGACGCAATAACTCCATAATTCCTTTCAGTTTGCCCTGATCTCCCGTGGTTTCGATGGTATAGGTGGAGGAACTGACATCGACCACCTTGGCCCGGAAGATTTCCACGATACGCAGGATTTCCTCCCGGTTTTTCGGTTCCGCGTTCATTTTGACAAGGACCATCTCCCGGTCGATGAAATTTTCCTCGGTCAGATCGATCACCTTGATAATGTCCACCAGCTTATTGAGCTGTTTGGTGATCTGTTCGACTTTTCTATCGTCGCCCCGGGTGACGATTGTCATCCTGGATATATTGGGATCGTTGGTTTCGGCGACGTTCAGGCTCTCGATGTTGAACCCCCGGCCGCTGAACAGGCCCGAAATCCGGGACAGCACCCCGAACTTGTTGGCCACCAAAACTGAAATTGTATGCTGCATTGCCGTGCTGAATGCTAAAAGTTGGGATTCATTCGGGCGGTAGTCCCGAATAGTGAATCGGATATACTAACAAAAACAAAGGTTTTTTGCCATAGAATTGCGTTTTTCACGAGGGCCTTCCCCTCTTTTCCATCATTGGAGTTCCCTTATTGGAGATAGGGCGGGGTTCTGATCAGGCTAATCTAGTTTTCCGATGGATTTTTTCTGCAGGGCGACCAGTTCTTTGATGCCCTTATGAGCCAGACTGAGCAGGGCCACCAGATCCTGTTCCGAGAAGGGCTCGCGCTCCGCCGTGCCTTGGACTTCCACGAAGCCGCCACTCCCGGTTTTGACGATATTCATATCCACTTCCGCAATCGAGTCTTCACTGTAATCCAGATCCAGAATCCTTTTGCCTTCCAGAATGCCGACACTGGTGGCGGCTACATAATCCTTGATCGGTATGGTTGCTATCTTCTTTTCCTTTTTCAGTTGCTTCAAGGCCAGGCACATGGCGACGAAAGCACCCGTAATAGATGCCGTCCGGGTCCCGCCGTCCGCTTGAATGACATCGCAATCAATCCAAATCGTCCTTTCGCCCAGCTTTTCCATATCCACCACCGTGCGCAGAGAGCGTCCGATCAGCCGTTGAATCTCCTGGGTGCGCCCGGAGACTTTGCCGCGTGACGATTCCCGGGGGGTGCGGGTATGGGTGGAGCGGGGGAGCATCGAGTACTCCGCGGTGATCCATCCCTGATTTTTATCCCGTAAAAAAGGAGGAACCTTACTTTCGACGCTGGCGTTGCAAATGATCTTGGTATGGCCCACCTGGATCAAAACAGACCCCTCGGCATGTTTGGTGAAATTTTTCTTGATGGATACCGTTCTCATTTGATTGGGCGCGCGCCCGTCGTTTCTTGACATTTAAATCTCCGGATCTTCTGAATGGGTGATTGATGGCCCCGGGGCCCTATGAGTGAGGCAGGTAAAATAACAGGATTTGGATTTTTATTCAATGAAGGCGGTCGGCTTTTATGCCTCTCCGGGGAGGGATTGATTCGGCAGGAAGGATTCCCCAATCCTGTTTTACACCTACTTTCAAGCATTTCCGGGATTTGCCGAAGCCGGGCATAACTTATTAAATTAATTGATTTTAAAAACAAAAGGACTTAACCTGAGAATACACCAACCGATCAACTCATTCAATCAACTGTGGGCAAATTATGGACTCATATTTTCAAGAGGGCGTAAAACTCAAGGGAGTTTTACACAGCAAGGGCGTTCTGCATATCGGAGGAGAGTTCGAGGGAGAGCTTTTTTCTTCCGATCATCTGATTGTCGGCAAGGGCGGGTTCGTCAAGGGAGACATCAAAACCTACGACATCACCAATATGGGTACGATCAAGGGTGATGTTGCGGCGGAAAACAAAGTCCACCTGAAAGAGGAATGTGAAATTACAGGTGATATTACCACCCATCAGCTGATTGTCGATGAAGGTTCGAACTTTGAGGGCCGGTGTACGATGACCAAGGACAAGCCAGCCGCAAAAACGCCGTTCGTCCCCAAAAAAAAAGTCACGGTTGATAATTCACTGAAAGACATCAGTGCAGCCCTTTCGGTTTCGGCCCGGGAAAGCGTTCCGGAAAGTGTTGAAAGCAAACCTGACAAACCTAAAAAAATTAGTTTCGCATTTATATCGAAAGTACCCAAACCCGGGAAAAAGGCGTTAGGCGCCGTGGTGGCCCTGGTGGCAGTGGGTCTGGTGGCCATGCAGTTTTCCGGGCCCGCCCCCAACAGCGTCGGTGATCTCCTGAATAAAGGCACCGCTTACCTGGAAGAAAAGAAATTTTCGGATGCCGAAGGGGAATTCTTAAAAGCCCTGAAAGTTTCCCGCAACAATCCCCAAATCCATGCCGGCCTGGGTGAAGTTTACCTTCAAAAGAAGGAATGGAATCAGGCCCTGACCCAGTTCCAACGTTCGCTTGATCTTCAGCCTCAGGAAAGTATCTATCGCATCAAATTGGCCAAAGTGTATTCCGGTAAGGGGCAATTCAAGGAGGCGTTCGATATTTACCAGTCGGTGATCGATCAAGATCCCCGAAACTCCAGTGCTTTTTACGAACTCGGCGCCCTGAAATTGAAGGAAGGCGCACGCGAGGACGGTATCGCCGCGCTGAAAATGGCCTCCCGGGCGGATCCCAATAACTACAAGCCCTATCAAATGCTGGCCAAAATTTATATGGAAGAAAATAAACTTCCCGAAGCGATTCAGCAAATGAAGCAGGCTGTCCGCGTGCAGAAAGAAAAACCTGAACTTCATCTGGTCCTGGCGGAGTTATTTATTAAAAACCGCCAGGAAGCAGAAGCGGTGGGTGAGTATGAACGAGTGGTTGAATTGTTCCCCGACAATCTCAGAGCCCGATTGAAAGTAGCCCATTGGTATTTTGAAAAGGGAGACTTCCAGAAATCTTTGGAATCCTACGAAACCGCGAAAGAGCTGAACCCTAAAAGCGACCACATTCAAACCCAATTGGGAAAAATTTATCTCGCTACCCAAGACAAGGAAAAGGCCGGTGAGGCTTTACGTAAAGCCGTTCAAATGAACGATCAGAATGGTGAGGGGTTTTATCTTCTGGGAAAACTGCTCAGCGGGGATAAAAAACTGGATGAGGCCCAAACGGCGCTGGCAACAGCGGTAAAACTGGATCCTAAACTGGCCGGGGCGCATTACGAGTTGGGACGGATTTATATGGAGACCGAGCAGGTTTCTTCCGCCGCTCAATCGTTTGAAAGGGCTTTAAAAGCCGGTCCGGAAAATGTCAATTACATGCTGTCGCTGGGAGCGGCTCAAACGGAAAACAAGAACCCCAGCCGGGCGGTGGATGTGTTATTGAAAGCCTCCCAATTGGAGCCGAATAACGGTCACGTTTACCGGGAATTGTGCGAAGCCTACAAAGAGAAAAAATATTACCGGGTCAGCATGGAGAACTGTGAAAAGGCGATCAAGATTCTTCCGAATTCGTATCCGGTCATGAACCGTCTGGCCTGGTTGTATGCTAAAAAGAAAACCCATTTGATTACGGCCTCCCGGTTGTCCCGAAAAGCGGTCAAAGCCAACCCGCAAAGCCATCAATATCTGGATACGCTGGCGGAAGTTTATCATGTCCGCGGGAAAAAGAATCAGGCCGTCAAAACTATCAAAAAGGCTTTGCTCCTTGATGCCGGCAACGGATATTACAAAAAGCAATTATGGCGCTTCAAACACAGGCCGATTTCTACTCCTAAAGCAGCCCCGGTGCAACAGACCGCGGCTAACGAATCGGACCTCAATCCGGTCGTTGACAATGCTTCGGATAATTCCGTTGAGGATTCCATAGGGGAACCGATAGAGGACACAGCCCCGGAAGCGGAAGAAGCAAGCGGTGGGCAAACTGCGGACGAACCGGCGGGCGCCGAGGAACTTTAATCATCCTTCAAAAAATTTCCAACCCTTTCAATCCCATATAGGCGAAGTAGCACAGCAGCAGAATAATGCCCTCCTGTTTTCCCAGCTTGTGTTTCAGCCGGATCAGGAAAAGTAACAGGCAGGTCACGCCGGTGGTGATCAGGAGGTCGGGATGAATATCCTCGTGGATATTTATGGGACTAACGGTCGAAGCCACCCCCAGCACCATCAGAATATTAAAGATATTACTTCCGAAGATATTTCCCAGGGCCATTTCGCCGTGCCCTTTCCGGGCGGCCATTAGTGAAGAGACAATTTCGGGCAGACTGGTTCCCAGCGCCACGATGGAGATCCCGATAAACCATTCACTCATTCCAATTTTCCGGGCGATGTTGACAGCGCCCTCGACCAGCATTTCCGCTCCACCGACCAGAAGCGCCAAACCCGCCAGCGTCAGCAAAATTTGATAACTCATTGCTTTGTTCGCGAACAGAAGATGCTCATCTTCCAACTCAAAGTCCGACCCCTCATCCTTGGCCAGCGCCCTCCAGATGTAAATCACCAGCCCTGCCAACAGGAGTATTCCTTCCCCGCGGGACAGTGTAAAGTCCCAGACCAAAAATAAAATAAGAAAGGTGGCAATTAAAAGGGGAGGGGTTTCAGATTTTAAACGTTTATGGTGGATGGTGAGAGGGACGATCAGGGATGTCAACCCGAGAACCAGCCCGACGTTGGCAATATTGCTCCCGATGACATTTCCCATCGCGAGCTCCGGTGAGCCCTGAAGGGAGGCCAGCAGGCTGACTGCCAGTTCGGGAGAGGAGGTGCCAAATCCTATTATCGTTGCGCCAATCACGAACGGACTGATTTTCCAGCGATGGGCGATCCTGAGGCTTCCGGTGATCAGAAACTCACCGCCAAAGTACAATAAGGTGAGGCCGGCCAGCAAATAAATAAGGTCGATAATCATAAAAGTCGTTTAGTGGCCCCAGTGGAACCGGTTGGTAAACTTTGCTCAGTGCTATTGGATTGCAAACTGAAAGGGTGCGGTCCAGGGATTGATCACGGTTGGAATGAAAAACGGATGATAAGTCCAGAGATTACTTACGGATCAAACTATGAGGATGATACAAGAATTGGTGAGAAATTTCATGAAAAAAGGCAAATAAAAACCGGGAACCCCGCGGGATTCCCGGTTTCTGAATGAATTGCCTGTTGCTGATTTTAACTGCCCTCGCGCTTGGGAGCGGTGGTTTTCATTGGCTTGACCGCGCTACCGCCTTCTTCCATTTTTTTATGATCGGAACTTTT
Source organism: uncultured Nitrospinaceae bacterium (assembly GCA_965372625.1). Taxonomy (GTDB): domain Bacteria; phylum Nitrospinota; class Nitrospinia; order Nitrospinales; family Nitrospinaceae; genus SZUA-226. The sequence goes on along the minus strand of CBDVDB010000020.1, from coordinate 11,088 downwards.
ATCTTGAGGTTGCTTGGCGCCACTGCCTTCCTCCATGTAGCCTGCCTTATCGGAGGAGTATTCCTTGGAATGTTTTTTATCCTTATACTCATCAGAGTGGCTGGTGGAACTACTGCCACTCTCTTTTGTACCGGAACCCTCTTGCTTGTCAGCCCATGTCAGGCTGGCTATCACGAGGGCCATTGAAAATATCAAAACAGATAATAAGATGACTGGTTTTTTCATGAACGACTCCTGAAAATATGGATATGAATGACTCTTTCTTTTCGCTATCGGGAAAGACTAGCCGGTCGCAAATTAGTCGATGGACGGTTAAATTTATTACAACATTACACGGAAAAAATCGGGATATTCGAAAAATTTATCGAAAAAAAAGCCCCCACCCGTCGGATGGGGGCACGAGTCGGGGTCCAAAATATCAGGATTTTTTGCGGATCAGGGTCCCTTTGTAACCCATACCCTCGATTTTTTTCTGGTTTAACCGGGCGTTGGTGTTGCTGTCAAAACCCCCGATACGGACTATAAATATTCTCGAATTGATTTTCATTTGCTTGAGGCTGGTAAATATACCCTTCTTGGTCAATTTCTGCTTCAGCGCTTCAGCTTTTCCCCGGGATTTTTCCTTGCCCAGAATAATGGAATAGCTGCCATTGTCATTTTTCTTCAAAGAGGGGTTCAACCCCTTTTTCTGCAGTTCTGTAATCATGTTCTGCGGACTTTTATCGTCCGCGAAACCGCCGATATAAATGACGTGCATCGAGGATCGAGCTGTCTGTATTTGAACGAGGGGTGAATATCCGCCGGACATCAGTTTCCTGATCACCCGGTCCGCGTTGGCCTTGACGGAGTAAGCTCCCACCTGAATGATAAATTCACTTTGCTCTGCTGTCAGCTTAGGTACGGCAATTTTCGGCGGAGAAACCCCAGGCAGGGTCATTTCATTGGATGGCAATTGCCGGGCAACGGCCTGAACCGCACCCTCGGCAGGAGCGGTCGGTGTTTGAGTTTCAGGCGTAAAGGGAGATTTGCCCTTCAATACCGGAACCGCAGGCGCGATGGGTTGGGTTGGCTTCGTGGAAGCTGGGGCAGTCGGTTCGGTAATGGGTTTCCCGGGCTCCCTCAAGTTTTTTTCAATCATGGAAAGGACTGCAGTTTCCAGGGGATTGATACCCCCCTTCGGCTGTTCATCCAGTACCGGCGGAACCGTGGTAGCTTCAGCGGTCCCTGGCGCGGATTGGGTTACCGGAAAAGGAATGGGTTTGGGAACAGGACCCGGCGGTGCTGGCGGCGCTACAGCCACTTGGGACTCCTCAACCAGAAATGAAGGCACGGGAATGGAATTATTTTGTATTCCCGTAAAAAGGACATAAAACAATCCCACTCCAACCAGAACGAGCAAAAGCGCTCTGGTATTGGTGGAACGGATTTTCCGGTTGATTTCGGCTTCTGCCTCCTGCTCCGCATCCAGGATCAAGTCGTCAATTCTTTTAATGGCCTTCTGATGGTATTGGGGTCGATCGCTCTGTGGGGACTCATTAAATAGTTTTGCAGACATGGTTTTTTGGGAGTGAAAGGGTTATTGGAAAATAGAGTTTAATTTTGAGGTTAGGGTTGATGGCCGGGGAAGCAGGATTCTGGCTGATTAAAAATATGCGAAGTGGGAAAAAATCTGTTAATTTGATAGCGCGTGTTGTCAGGGGCAGCCAAAACCTCCATCCCGCTGAAACTGTAAGTATTATATAACCCCATAATTATGGTGTCAAGCAAAAGCCTTTGTTTATTAATTGGTTAGGGCGGAATGGCCGTATGTTAATTTTGACAAATTTTAATAAATCATCAGATGCCCTCCGAACCTGATATTTCTGTCAAGTTAGGCGATCTTGAGCTGGACAATCCGGTCATCGCCGCCTCGGGAACCTTCGGGTATGGATTGGAATTTATCCCGTTTCTCGATCTCAACCGTTTAGGCGGATTCTGCACCAAAGGGCTCTCCCTGAAACCTCGCGTCGGCAATCCGGTTCCCCGGGTGGTTGAAACCGCTTCCGGGATGCTCAATGCCATCGGACTGGAAAATGTCGGCCTGGAGCAATTCCGGGATGAGAAGTTGCCGCTCCTTAAGAAATATAGAACCCGCATCATCGCTAATTTTTTCGGGGAAACGGTTCTGGAATACGCCGGGATGGCGGAGAAACTCTCTGAGTTGGAACGGATCGACGCCCTGGAGATGAATATTTCCTGCCCTAATGTGGAGGCCGGCGGCCTGGCATTCAGTTCCAATCCCCAAATCGTGGAGCAGGTGGTAGGGGCTGTGCGGCCCGCCACCTCAAAATTTTTAATCGTGAAACTATCCCCTAATGTGACCGATATCTGTGAAATCGCCCGGGCCGCTGAAGGCGCGGGGGCCGATGCCGTGTCGCTTATCAATACCTTTGTCGGGATGGCGCTTGATCTCGAAACCGGCAAACCTCACCTGGCCAACATCAGCGGCGGGTTGTCCGGCCCGGCGATCAAACCCATCGCGCTCAACATGGTGTACCAGGTGGCGCGGACGGTGAAAATTCCGGTTATCGGGATGGGCGGTATCCGGTCGGCGGAAGACGCGCTGGAATTTATCAGGGCCGGCGCTTCGGCGGTGCAGGTGGGTACCGCCAACTTTTTCGATCCCGCCATCACGATAAAAATCATCGATGGGATTTCCCGGTGGTGTTCTGAAAAAGGTATTAATAAAATTGAAGAGTTACACGATAAAAATTAAAGTTTTACGGAAGGTAGATTCTGGGCACCCGTTGGCCCACGCCGCATAGTATTTCGTAAGGAATGGTTCCCGCCTGGGCGGCCATTTCATCGGCGGTGAGGGTTGCCTCGCCCTGCTGACCGAACAGGACCACTTCATCGCCGGCCTCAACCTCCGCCATACCGGTTACATCAATCATGCACATATCCATGCAAACGGTTCCGACTTGCGGTACTTTTTGTCCCCTCACCAGAACCTGCATTTGGTTGGACAGCAGCCGTTCCAGACCGTCGGCATAACCGACGGGCAGGGTGGCGATGCGGCTGTCGCGTTGGGTGATAAATTTCTGGCCGTAGCTCACCGGGGAACCCTTGGGCAGGGTGTTGATGGTCAGGATACGGGTTTTCCACTGCATGACCGGGCGCAGGGAAAAATTTTTGTTCTCCACAGTTAAAGATTCCACGACTGCCGCCAATGAAGGGGCGGGCAGTGCTCCATAAAGGGCGATGCCCGGCCGCACCAGGTCGAACTGGCTTTTCGGAAACTGGAGCAAGGCGGCGCTGTTGGCGCAATGGGCCAGTGGGATTTCAATGTTCGCTTTTTTCAATTGGTCCAGCGCGGATTGGAAACGCTCGATCTGATTTTGGGTGAAGGCCGGGTCCGCGTCATCCGCGGAAGAGAAATGGGTGAAGACGGACTCGATCCGGATATTTTTCAATCCAGATACGAACTCCACCATTCCGGGAAGTTGGTCCGGAGCAATGCCGAGCCGCCCCATCCCGGTATCGACTTTGATGTGAACTCCAACCTCTTTTCCCCAATGGCCGGCTCGTTGCGAGAGGGTTTCCGCCAGCGACCGGCTGTGCAGGGTGGTGGTCAGGTTGTGTTGGATCAACTCGTCCACCTCGTCCGGGAAGATACCGACCAGCACCTGGATCGGGGCTTGAATGCCCTGTTCCCGGAGTTCGATGCCTTCGGCCACGATGCCCACGCCCAGCGTATCCGCCCCGGCAGAGAGCACAGCCTGCGTGCAGGGCAGGGCGCCATGGCCATAGGCGTTGGCCTTGACGACGGCCATGAACTGAACACCCGGGTTGAGTAGCGAGCGCAGAGCCTGCACATTGTGCCGGAGGTTCGATAAATGGATTTCCGCCACCGTGGCACGGTGCACCCCGGGTGGGTGGGCGGATTGAATGTCTGTGGATTTTGAAATAACTCTCTCCTGAAGAGGGTCACCCCGGGTTGGCCGCAGGGTGACATTAACCGCGGGGCTTTACTCCCGCCGGGACCGGCCGGTCGCTGATGTTCGTCCCATCACCTTGCCCGCCTTGCCCGCCGTCCGGACCGGCCGGCAGGACATGTTGGCCTCCTCCTTCGTGGATTTCCGTATCTGGTAACCGCGGTCGCTGTAAAAATTATAGGCCATGGCGTTGATGCCGGCTTCCTCGATACACCAGTAGGTGAACCCGCAACCCTCGGGGAATACATAATCGATATGGACGATGTCGCCATCGAAATCGGAGTTTTTGCTGTCGTGATCGTACAAGTTGCGGCATTCCTGGCTTTTGGGTAGTCGCCAGTCTTCGTATCCCGCGAATTTTTTTTCATTCAGCCGGGCGACAAACTTGTTGGCCCCTTTCCAACTGCACCATTTGTCTTTTTTCTGGTAGCTGTCCACCTTCAGCCACATCAGTTTGTATTTGGTATCGGTGACGGTGCCGTCCCCGTTATCGACAAATCGTTCTCCTTCAGCCATCTCTTAAGTCCATTAAAAATTTCTGTTGGTATTTTTGGATCGATAGCCTCAAAGTTGTTTGCTACCATGATTTAGCTATTATAATTCATTTGTGTTATTTTGTGGTCTTCATTTTAAATTTCAAATATCCGGAAATTTTCGGTGGGCGTTGATCGAAACGAGATAAGGAACATTATGGCTAAGATAGAAATTCAAAGTTTTTTTTTCGACCTGCTTCATTGCAAGGATAAAATCAACAGCATCTTCGATGAGTTTGATGAAAAGTACGGTGAAGATGAGCGCGGCCCCCTGGTTGCCGGTATTAAGGAAATGAAAGATGCCGACCTGGTCAATCTGCTCATTAATGTCCAGAGGATGGCTACCGGGTACGAAGAGATCAAGGAGTTGATGGACGCGGCGGAAGAGGAAGAACTTCAGAAATCCCTGGAGGAAGAGGACGATGATGATGACGACGACGATGATGACGAGGATTAGGGGCTTCACGCCACGGCATCGTAGAAGGCTTACTTGAATGTCTCCAGATAATAAGCGCCTCTTTTTCGTGATTTTTATCGCCGCTGTTTTTCTGTCCGCTTGTGAAATGATGCCGGATGCGCTGCCTCCCAACAGGATTTCCGAAGTGGATGGCAAGGCCATGCTGTTGATTCCCGCCGGCGAGTTCATCATGGGAACCGACCGCACCGACCCGGAAAACACCCACCTTAAAATCGGCACCGTCAAACCCCTGTACAAAGACCAGCATCCCGAACACAAGGTCCACCTCGATGCGTTTTACATTGACCAATATGAAGTGACCAACCGCGAATATAAAAAATTTATCGACGCCACGCAATTTTCCGAACTTCCCGGTCACTGGGAAAATGGAATGTACCCCGAAGGGGAAGGAGATATCCCGGTCACTAACGTCACCTGGCGGGAAGCGTTGACTTACGCGTTGTGGGCCGGCAAGCGGTTGCCGACCGAAGAGCAATGGGAAAAGGCCGCGAGAGGCACCGATGGCCGGTTGTTCCCGTGGGGTGATGAGTATCAAAAGGGTTGGGCCAATGTCGGGGTCGATGGCGCCAAGGCACCTGTGCCGGGGGGCCGTTATCCGAAAGACGTCAGCCCCTACAACGTCTTCGACATGGCCGGCAATGTCATGGAGTGGACGGCAAGCTGGTACCAGGCGTATCCGGGAAATGATTACCCGTTTAAAAAATTCGGCAGGGAGTTCAAGGTGCTGCGCGGCAATGGGTTTCAAAAGGGCGGGCATTATTTTCTGGAAGCCTACCGCTTCACGTTTTACAGGACCGAGGCCCGTCCCGATGAGTATTTCGAAAATGTCGGTTTTCGCTGCGTGGCCCCGGTCATTCCCCGGAAGTGATTTTTTCTTCTCTGCGATCTTTCTTTTTTAGAGGCCGCCACCCGAAGGAAGAGAATACCAGAGCCGCGAAAATCATATCCATGATAAATACCGTGCGGGGAGTAAACCATTCCATATAAATAATTCGGTTCAGCCATTCAGCCAGAAAGGACCCCTCGTAGGATTCCCCCGACAAGGCTTCCTCGAAAATGGTTAAAGGGCAGGGGATTTGCACGATCATGAGCAGGGTGATGAAGCCGAGGACCGCGGCGTGAACGAGACGAAACCGGCGATGGTTCGTGATCAACGCGACCGGAAAACCGATGACCATGAACAGGATGACGGTCAAATGCAGTATCAAAATAAAGGTAGCCATAGTCCGACTCGATGGGGTGGGTGGTCGATCCCGGGATTATACTATTCTAGAATCGTGTTATCCAGAATGGCATCTTTGAGCAGGGCCTTCGAAATATTGGCATCCACCAGATAGGCGTCCTTGAGGTTGGCCTTGCTGAAGTTGGCGCCGTGGAGATTGGCTTCCAGGAGAAAGGCGTTTTTCAAATTAGCCCCTTCCAGATTGGCATACGTCAGATCGGCCCCCTCCAGGTTGATTTCTTCCATTTCCGTGTCCTTACAGAAAGAATCCTTCAATTCACATCCTACCATTTCAGCATGCGAGAGTTTGACTCCTTTAAACGTGCATGAATTGAAATCGGAGTACTTCAAAATGGCTCCCCTGAGATCGGTATTCGAGATTTTGGAAAACCCGAAATCGGAACCGCGGGCGTTGATGCCGTTCAAGCGGGAACCGGAGATATCGGAAGATTTGGCATAGGCGTACATCAACCGGGCGAATCCCAGATCGCTGTTCTGGATTTTTGCCGATGAGAGGTTGCAGTAGCTCATATTACTGCCCCGCAGTTGGCAACCCTTGATCTGAGCTGAGGCAAAAATGGAGTTTTCGAGTTTGGCGTTTTTAAAATCGCAATTGATCAAGGTAGCCTCTTCGAAATTCGCGTTTTCCAGATTAGAGGAAGTGAATTTTACGTTTTTGATTTTGGCTTTTTTAAAGTTGGTGTTTTTGAGATTGGCCTGGGAAAAATTGATATCCACCAGTTCGGATTTGTCAAAATTGGTTTCTGTGAAAATGGAAAAGATAAAAGATATTCCATTCAAGCTGATGCCTCTGAGGTCGTAGGAGGTAAAGCTGGCGCCATCTTGAACATTATTGCTTAAAGTAAGGGAAAGAATTTCGTCGATATTTGACATTAAAGACTCCAGTCCGGCAACCGATCGAAGCTCATGTTAAAGTTCAACTCTTGAAAATTCATGGCAAGGACTCACGTTACTTCGATGAACGGGCAGGTTCTTCTTTAGAGACGCCCAATTTTAAAAATCTCAAAATATACGTGTTCAACCAGAAAAGATTCATCGAGTCCCTGCGGCTTCCGGGAACAAAAACTTTCAGGTAGTCGGGATGGTCCAGTTCCTGGCCGGAAGTTTGAGGGAGAAGGCCGTTAAGGCTCCGTCCCATACAATTTATACCTGAATACGTTTTGCAGAACAACTCCCCCCACGTGGTAATGTAAATGGTGATCACGCTCCGAATGCGCTCCAGGCGTTTGGCAATATATTGGGAGTACTCCCTGTCGGTTTTGCAATCATTGATATTTCCGATAGTGATCTCCCTGGGAATGGGATTGCCAAAATCTATAATGACAAAAACCTGCTTGATGTGGGCATTGGTCAGCAAATCCCTGTTGGAAATGTCGGCGATGTTGACCTGAGCCAAAAAGCTGGACAGCTCTCCCAGCAGGGTTCTCAAATCCTGACCCTTGATCGAATGCTGTTCGGCTCGCAGCAGGAGGACGGTGTCCTCGTTGTACAGGCTGTTAAAGCAGGTGAACGCGATCAAAAACTGCAGCGTGGAAGCTTTTTTAATGATGTTTTCCTGGGGAATCAGCTCGAGCAGGGCCAGGGTTTTTCCGCGAATCAAATACCAGTTTCCCTTGTCCGCGGGGTTGGCCTGGTGCAGTAAAAACGTCAGTTCCTTTTCGCTCGTTCCGCCATCGATCAGTGCAAACAGGTTTTCCACTTTATTGACGGTTTTGCGGTAAAAGCTGAAGAGTTTGCGTCCCAGAAGGTGAGTGTCTTTTTTGGTAATGAGGCTTTTCCCGGGACCCAGCTTGGAGTTGGCTTCCGAGATTTTTTTGTAAGAACTCATCAAAACCTGGTTCATCCGATTCCCGAGAGCCACCTTTTCCATCATTTGCCAATCCAGATAAGAATTCAGCTTTTCTACTTTTTCCGGACTCCAATCCCAGGCATTAATCAACTCAATCAGCATTCGCTTATAGGGATCCCTGCTCCCGTGGACCAGTTCGTAGTTGGTGACTTTGGATCCCGTTTTTAAATAGAAGGCGGTACGCAGGGCGTCTACCTCCCGTTCGGTCTTGGTCCTCTGGAAATATTTTTCCACTCGTTCGAAAAGGTTTTTATAAGTATCAATTTTTTCGTAGGGAGTTCCGCTGAACACGTTCTTTTTGATTTCATGGCAGAGCAGGTTGGATCGTGTATTGCTGAACATATATTCTTCCAGCAGGCCCATCTTGATGAGAGTTTTAAACGGGGCCTTGAACGATTTAATCAGAGTCCAGATCGACCCGCCAAAAAACTCACCCTGGGAAATATCGTCCACATTGCCCGTGTCCACAAAATCATCCGGGTTCAACAGGGTTTGATTGGATTTGACCAGATGATGCAGGTTCTCGTACAAACGATCATCCGTATTAAGAGGCACAATCCACCAGAAAGGAATTTTACCTCCCATGATAACGGCGGTCCGGTACATTTCCTCTTTTAACAGTTTGGCCTGCGCAGAGCCGGTGCTTTCGGAGTCGCTTTCTCCGAAGATATTGTTTTTGACGTCGAGAATATCGTTATTGAAAAAGTGGATTTCAAGTTTAAACTCCTTCCAGGTCCACTCCTCAATTAAGTGCAGTTTTTTTTCAAACAGGGCCAGACGCTCCGGGGTGACACTGTGCTTGTTGACGAACAGGGTAAAATCCAGGTCGGACTTTTGACTCTGGGCGATGGACCCCGAGCTTCCCATCAACAGTACCGTATCAATAAATGCCGAGTGGTTTTCGCTGCCTCGCAAAATGATATTCGGGAACAGGCGTTCCGCCGCCAATTGGCATTCAGGGTTGATTTCGAAATTATAAATTCCGCTGGGAACGTCATCCTGAATATAGCCGGGAAGGCCTTTTTGATTAATATGCAGCAACCGGGGAATGAGGGTAAAAACCGAGCGGTCAGCCGGGGCAAGGGTCTCCAGGACGCGGCGAAATTTAAATTGATTGTATCGCAGAAACAACTGACGGTTATTGAACAGCGTGTTGGATATTTTGGTTTTGGCGTCGTTCATAAATTTCCGTGTAAACGGCTCGCAACAAGCTCATTATCCTCTCTATTGATTATAAGGGCTTGTTTGGGGAATGCCCGATTAATTTATGCTGATTGAATACCGAAATATTTTCAAGATAAGGCCATTTTCTTGTCGGCAAACGGGGTATGAAAGTTATATAATTCCAAGGTAGCCATTGATCGTCTGCGGTCCCCCAAAGGTCTATTCCCGCCTTATCCCGATGCGGCCGGATCGGGGGAAACCCTGCCTCATCCATATTCTGAAACCCTCAACTCCCGAAGCACCGTTGGAAGAAAAACCGCAATTACTGAAATCGAAATTGTTTTGGGTGGGAATCCTGTATTTTGCGGAAGGGTTCCCTCTGGGAGTATTTTATGACGTGTTCCCGGTTCACTTTCGCCAGCAGGGGGTGGACCTCTGGCAAATCGGTTTTATGAGCCTGCTGGGTCTGTCCTGGACTTTGAAGTTTTTATGGGCTCCCGCCATAGATTATTACCGACAGCACCGTCGCTGGATTTTCGTCATGGATTTCCTCATGGGGGTGGTCCTGCTGGCTTTTGCGGTGATCCTCGATTTCGGACCGTGGGTTTGGCTGGCTATCGGGTTGTTCACGATTTTTTCGGCGACCAGTGATATCGCCATCGACGGCTACACCATCGAAATGCTGAACAAGAACGAACTGGGTTTGGCCAATGGTGTTCGTAACGGCATGTACCGCGTCGGCATGCTGGCCTCCGGTATTATCCTGATTCTCAGTGATTTTTTTTCCTGGAGCGCCACCTATCTGGCCGGAGCCGCTCTCATTTGCCTGTCCGGTACGGCATGCCTGATGGCTCCGAAGGAGAAGCCGTATCACACCCGATCCGTCCGCTCGGTGAAAGCGGAATGGCTGCTCCTCGTCCAGCACCCTTACGCGCTGGCGCTGGTTTACCTTTTCGTTCTAGGCGCGGTGCGTCTGGTGGATTGGAAAATCAATTTTTCCGAAGGGCTCCCGTTCCTGTGGCCCGGACTGCTTTTGGTGACCGGGGCGATTCTCCTATTGAGCCGCGCCGTGGCGCGTTCTAACGCGGACGGTGACAAACCATCGCGGGAGGATTTAAACGAAGGGCCCATGTTTGGGGCTGTGTTTGAACTGGCTCAGCGCCCTTTCATCATTCCCATTGTCATATTCATTCTGATTTACAAACTGGCGGATTCTTCCATGGGGTTCATGGTCAAGCCTTTCTGGGTCGACATGGGTTTTACCGCCACGGAAATCGGATTGGTTTCCGTAAATATTGGGTTGGGTTTGTCCATTGCGGGAGGTTTGGCGGGGGGATGGTTCACGGATCGATTCGGAATTTTCACGGGAATCTGGGTACTGGGTCTGGCGCAGGCTTTTTCCAACCTGGGGTATGCCGCGGTGGCGTTTATAATTCCACCCGCCGTGGCAGGGGTGGGCTTGGCGATGGATTACAAGCTCATGATGTACGGTGCCAGTGTGGTGGAATCCTTCACCGGCGGCCTGGGGTCCGCCGCGTTCCTGGCATTTCTGATGGCCATTGTCAGTAAGAAACGCACCGCCTCCGAATACGCTCTGCTGTCTTCCATTTTCGCTTTGAGCCGTTCGGTCGCCGGGTGGGCCGGGGGATTTGGCGCCGAGGCCATGGGCTATGGACCGTACTTCACTTTGACTTTCCTTCTGGCGTTTCCCGCCTATCTGTTTCTGCCTTGGGTGAAGCGAATGTTGGAGCACACCAAAAACTGGGATTAGCCGTCATGGCCATTCAGTTCATTTATCTGCACGGTTTTGCTTCCAGTCCGCAATCGCGAAAAGCCACAGCGTTTAA
>CBDVDB010000019.1:0-17895 GCA_965372625.1 uncultured Nitrospinaceae bacterium | reverse complement strand
GCAACCGCAAGCGGCGCACATGACCTTGGTGTCACAGTCCATGCCCTCCATGGCATAGGACATTAAAGGCGTTTGGAGCGTGAGGCCCACGAATAAAACCAAAGCCAGCCCAAACAGGTACCAGGATTTTTTGTGTATGAATTTCGCCATAATAATTTCTTCCTATTTATTTAAATCTATTCCTTTTAGCAGGATTTGTCAACTTGGATAAGTGAATCTCCAGGGTGCTTGGTAGAATGAAAAGCGGGTGTTAACATAAATGATACAGGACGGATCGGGATAACTGGGATATGGATACTATAATTAGCGTGGCGGACCATTCTTCCAATACTCAAAAAGAGCAGGTGTGGTTATGAATGCTCTGGATCAACTGACGAATGATTATATCAAAAAGTATCTTGAGGAGAACCGTGCCGCCGCGGATTTTGCGAAACACTTGACCCGCTGTGGTTCCGGATTGATGCCGCTGATTGATCATGCCGCTATCCGGACTCTGAATGTCGATGCCCGGTCGAAACAATTTGTCGATCTGGGGTACCGTTATGATGAAAAAATCGGCGTTCTGGAATTCGACAACTGGTGGGCGAAGGTATTCCGCAAACCCGGATACCCGATCCTGTTCATCGACCAGGGGTATGATGATGAACGAGGCCGGAACAGCCTCATCCCGGATTGGGTGAAGGCCCATGGCGATCAATGCTTTCACCATATCGCCATTCTGGTGGAGGACATCGAGGTGGCCATTGATGCGGTTCGGAAACGAGGGTTTGAGATTTCGGGACAGATTGTCGGAGAACCCGGTTCCGATTTGCGGCAGATTTTTACCGATCCGGAGATGAAAGACGGCGCGGTTTATTCCGTTCTGGAATTGATAGAGCGTCACCACGGCTACCCAGGCTTCCTTCCCCCTCAGGCCGATGGCTTGATGGAATCCACCCGGCGATGACCGGGTGCATTTGAATTCATGTTTAGAAAAACCGATCCCGAAGCGGTTGCTCCTTATCTGAAGGATGCCTCCAATTTTTCCGCAGGCCAGGCCAGCGAGGTCATCATTCCCGAAACCCGGGAGGAACTGGTGGTTTTTTTGAAGGCGAATGAACAGCCCGTTACCCTGGCGGGGGCGGGTACCGGCCTCACCGCCTCCCGCATTCCCTTGCGGGGAGTTGTGGTTTCAATGGAGCGTTTCAAACGGATGGATGCCATTGCCGATGGCACGATCCGGGTCGGCCCTGCGGTACCCCTGCAGGATATGCAAACTCATTTACAAAACAGCGGCTGGTTTTATCCTCCCAACCCGACCGAATTGCTGGCCTCCATCGGCGGTACCCTGGCTACCAACGCCTCGGGTGGGCGCAGTTACAAATTCGGAACCACACGTCAGTTCGTTCTGGCGGTGGATATCGTTTTGTCGGACGGACGATCGGCCTCGCTACGGCGGGGAGAGACCGTTGAGCGGCCTCTGCGATTGGATGATGGATCCTCCATTGAATTTCCGCGGGTGAATTTCAGAAGCCCTGATTGCAAAAACGCCGCCGGCTACTTTGTTCAACCGGGGATGGACTGGTTGGATTTGTTTATCGGTTCCGATGGAACTTTATGCGTTTTTACCGAATGTACGCTCAAACTTCTGAAGACCCCTGCCGGCTTTTTGAGCGGTATCTTGTTTATGGAACAGGAGGAGACCTGCTGGCAATTGCTGGAGAACATCAAGGCCTCGAAATCGCCGAAACTATCGCCCTGTTCGCTGGAATATTTTGACAGCCGGTCGCTACAGCGATTAAAGCAAAAATTCGATAAAATCCCGAATACGGCGCAAGCCGCTTTATTCTTTGAACAAGACGTGGACCGGCGGGATGAGTATGATCTTTGCCTGGAAGCCTGGTATGAATTTCTGGAAAAGGAAAAAATTCTTCTGGACGATTCCTGGTTTGCGCAAAGCCCGAAAGATCTGGCAAAGTTTCACGATTTCCGTCACGCACTTCCCCTGATGATCAATGAAGAAAACTCCCGTTTGGGGCGGATTAAAATGGGAACGGATATGGCGGTGGGAGATGAGCATTTTTTGGAGATGATGCGGTTTTACCGGGAGCAATTGACTTCGAGCGGTTTGGACTATGTACTATTTGGTCACATCGGAGACAATCACCTGCATATCAATTTGATGCCGGATGGGGAGCAAATGGCTCTGGCGCGGGATACTTATGATATTTTAGTGGATCAGATTTTAGAATGGGGGGGCACCCTGTCCGCCGAGCATGGAGTCGGCAAGTTGAAAAAGGAGTATTATCGGAAAATGGTCGGCGAGGCGGCGCTTGAAGAGTTGCGGAAAATCAAAAAATGCCTGGACCCACCCGGCCGCTTGGGTTTAGGTAACATTTTTTAAATCAATGCTTTATGGTGAGTTCGGTGACTCACCCCGATGACGGAAAATTTGACGGTTAAGAGGGTAAAGAGTAAAATCGCAAAGATTTACTCTGTTTTTAATGAGAAACGAATTCCCATATGGTTTGAGTAAAAATGTTAAACACACTCAAAATTTTAATCCTCAACTTTTCCTACGAGCCGCTGCAGTTTTGTACTGCCAGGCGTGGGCTGGTGATGGTATTGAGTGGGCGCGCGGAGCAGATCGAATGCGACGGCTATCTCGTGCGGTCTCCTTCCATATCGCTACAGGTGCCGACGGTGATTCGTGTCCTCAACCTGGTCAAGCGCAAAGTCCGAAAGAGTGTATCTTTCAGCAAGAAAAATATCCTGAGAAGGGATGGTTTCATGTGTCAGTATTGCGGTGACAGGGATCATCCTTTGACCGTGGACCACATCATTCCGAAATCCCGTGGTGGGAAAACCATCTGGGTGAATGTGGTGGTGGCCTGCAAACCCTGCAATATGAAAAAAGGAAACCGGACCGCAAGAGAGGCCAACATGCGGCTGAGGAAAGCCCCTTCGCGGCCAAAATTTAATTTCCATCAAATAGTGGTTCCCGTGGGTCCGCCCTCTCATGTGGAAAGTTGGATGAAATATCTTCCCAAAGCATTCGTCGCCCGGAATTCGATGAATTAAACCTCTTCCGGCCTGCCGAACCGGCCTGATAAAAATGGAAACCGCTCTTGGAACCTAAATCACTTATTCAGATCATTTCCGAAGAGGAGTTTCTTCCCTTGGTGGAAGAGGCTGGGGGCCAGTTTTTTAGAACGTTTAATGCGTTTGCCTCCTTACCCGATAAAAAGCGGGATGCCAATCGCAAATGCTATTCCAACCTGGTCCAGCAGGCGGAACTTCTGGAGAGTTTCATGGATGAGCATGGTGCCCGGCAGAACAAAACCTGGTCCTTTTTTACTGAATATGTGGCATCGATTCGAAATCTGGTCATCGCCGCTTTCTATATCAAACATGTGATCGACCGGTACCCTTTTTACAATCTGAGGGATTCCAATGAGCAAAAAGAGATGTTTTTTACCGAAGCCCTGGGAGCGCTGGACTTTTTAAACCAATCCATTCTCAATCTGTATCAGGAATGCCTTCGCGCCGGTAAAAAAAATAATCTTAAATTATCCGATGGCGCTGTGGATCTGGATCAGTTTTCAGAAGTGGAAGTGAACAAACAACTCCCCAAAAATGCCGAGGATGAACAGATCAAGGAAGATGAAGAGCGCATCATTGATATTTTCGAAAAGATGGGCAATGTGGCCGCCATGATGGAGGAGATGAACGCACGGGTCAGACAAAAGGGGACGGATTTCAAAAGAATCGTTCCTGAAATCATCGACGAAAAGAAGGCCCGGATGATAATGAGCCTGGCGCATAGCGTACAGTCCGAATTTGATACCTATATCAAGGGAACGTATATTCAGAAAAAGCACGAAGACCTCAAGGATTTTCGTGGTTATATTTCAATGCCGCTGCATCTGCTGGAAGTGATAATCTGGCTGACTCATTTTTATGAACGGCATGAGGATGAAATCCGGCAGGGGGAGTGCAAACGGATTATTGCCACGCTCGTCAACAAGGATGAGCTGTTGAGCCAGATAATCAATTTCTGCTTTAAGAATTGCATTTTTTATATTCGGGAAGGAGACTTGCTGGGCAAGGAACTTTTGAAAAAATTCGTCAAGACCGTTCGTTACGAATTGTCCATTCCCACCCCGTTGGGTTTTCATGCCCGGCCTTCGACTTATATCTCTCTGATCGTGCGTAATTACGACGCGGATGCCTTTCTCCTGGTGGATGGTGAAAAATTCAATGCCCGCTCGGTTATGAGTCTCCTTCAGGCGGGGGGGGCGGTGGCGGATAAGGGTTATCAGACCGTCATTTTCGAAGGGGATAAGCGGGTGCTGGACGATCTGAAAATCCTGGCGGATCATAATTATTGCGAAGATAAAAACATCCCCAGTGAGCTCAGCTATTTGAAATCCATGCGGGAAACCGCCTGATTCCTTTCTTACTCCGCGCCCGTCCACTCTATTATTAACTGCTCCTTTAAATTTTCTGAACTATGGATGATTCCTCAGAACTGTTTGATGTGGTGGATTCAGAAGACCGGGTCATCGGCCAAGCCCCTCGCGGGGAAGTACATGCCCGAGGTCTTCTTCATCGTTCGGTTCATATTCTGGTGTTTAATTCCCATGGGGATTTATATCTGCAGAAGCGCGTAATGACCAAGGATGAAAATCCGGGTTACTGGGATTCCTCCGCTGCCGGGCACGTGAACGCGGGTGAGGATTATCCGGCTTGTGCTCATCGAGAACTCCTCGAAGAACTGGGGATTAAGGGAGAGTTGAAATTTTTCACCAAATTTTCCGCCCGCAGGGCAACCTTGTGGGAACATGTTGAGACCTATCTATGTATTTCAAATGAGAAAATCACCCCCAATCCCCTGGAGATCAGTGAGGGACGGTTTTGGCCGATTCCCGATTTGCGGGAAGCCCTTCGCGAACATCCCAATCAATTTACCTCCACATTTCATCTGATTTTTGATAACTATCTAAAATCAAAGGCTTAATTCCCCAAAACACTTGAGAATGGGGTCCGATTGCCTGATAATGTTTACTTGGAAAGGAATTTCCAAATCCCTCTTTAAACCCTATCGATGGGTAACGGAGTCTGGCAACAACCGGATTGAGTCGTCACCTGAAAACCCTGTAACAAGCAGCTTTGATGAAATTTTTCAGACCGCCACTTCTCATTTTAGTATTTTTTTTGGGAGTATGCCCCCTTTCCGCTCATGCCGATAGTCTGGATGTATTTGATTCCGGGAAAACTTTTCCCACCGACTTCCTGTTTAAGGAAGGCATCCCAAATTTAAAGGGACTGGATCCCAACGAAATTGAACCCGTTTTACAAACCTTCAGCGACGCCCTCCTGCAGGTGGAGTCGCCCGCTCAAAGCAACCTGATTTATTTGGGTATTTCCTATATTCACCAGGAAAAAAATGAATATCAAAGGGCCTATGAAGTTTTAACCCAGGAAATCAGTGGAAATTTTATCCTGGAAGATTTTAGAATTCATTTTCTGACGGAGTCGCTGCGCCAACTGGCAGAAGAGAGCTTTAACGAAGGCCATTGGGATCAAACGGTCCAGCACCTGAAGGAAGCCCTCAAACATCAAATGGTCCTGTTTGAAAATTTGCCTGCCAGCCCCTTCCATGAAGATGTACCCCGAAATCTGGCCCGACTCGAAGCTCGGTTGGGTGACGCTTTTTTTGAAATGGAGGATTACCCGTCCGCTTGGAATAACTACAACAAGGCGCTGGTGCGCAAATATCCTAATTATGAGAAAAATCACCTGAATATTCACTTGGCTCTGGCCCGAACTTATGAGGCCGGGAAAAATCTGAATGCGGCCGCGGATATTTATATTTATTTATTGGATCAGTTTCCTTTCAAACAAACCAGAGCAAAGGCACTCGCCTTTCTTAAAAATAATCTGGAAGCGTTGGAACAAAACAATGGCAATGCCGAACAACTGAAGCGTCTGCTCAAGGGACAGAGAGAAGAGGGCAGTCCCCCCAACAAGCCCGTGGCCCGGAAACTTCCCAAATGGCCCCACACCAATAATAAGGTCATCGATAAACTGTATCTGGCTTTGAGCAGGGACGATTTCCCAAAAATTCTGGAATATGGCGAAAAGGTACTCAAGGAATTCCCGGGTGATGAAAATGTGAAAGGGGTGCTGGACCATGTCAATCAGGCCCTATTGACCCACCTTCAAAAGGGCCAATGGAAGGAAAGCATGGATCGTCTGGTGGAACTTTACCCCGTCCGGTATATGAGCAAACTGGCCCGGCGGTTATGGGAAGGTGGTTTTCCGGATACGGCTCAGTTGATTTACCAAAAAGTCCTCGATAAGTTCCCCACCGAAACGTTGGCCTGCCACAAGGCCCTGTTTTTTATGGGAAGGATCGAGGAAGACGATCATCGATACCAGGAAGCCATCCAGTATTACGAAGAGCTTCTGGGTAAATACAATTGGGGATATTTTACACCTGCCGCCCAATTTAAAATCCCCTGGCTTAACCGGCTTCAGGGACAGTTAGAAGTTGCTCGGGAAGGATTCATAAAATTATTGAAATTCGCCAACCCCGAAAAATTCCGGAATTTGGATAATGGTTTTCCCGAGCCGGATGATTTTCGCCCCGCGGCCCTGTACTGGTTGGCGCAAACGGAGGCTCAGTCGGAAAACTACATTGAGAAGGCCTTCTACCTGAATCGTTTGGTGAAAGAATTTCCCATGGACTTCTATGCCTTGGTGGCCCGGCTGGAAATGTCCATGCCCCCCCTGGATTTTCTGGAACCCCACGCCCTGCAGAAAGCCACTTCCCGTAAATTAGGTTTGGGAGAAATCAACCGCAAGCGTATTAACCGGGCGGAAAAATTGATCGCCATAGGATTCCTCGAAATGGGAATGAAAGAACTCTCGCAGGTTACCCGGGGAGAAGAGAACCAGGAATTTTTATATTATCTGGCGCAATTGTTTAAAAAAGCCGGGGGATTTCAAAAGGCCATCGGTTTGTCGTGGGGAATTTCCCGAACCAATCATCATGATTCCATTTCACCCTCCCTCGCGGCGATTCTTTTCCCCAAGCCTTATCTTGATCAAGCGGTACGGGAAAGTTCACAATACAACCTGAGTCCCTATCTGGTAATGGCCTTGATGCGTCAGGAGAGCGCTTTCAACCGGAAAGTGGTCTCCTCCGCCCGGGCCATAGGTTTAATGCAGCTTCTTCCCACCACCGCTACCAAGGTGGCCCGGTCCATGGGTACGAAACTTCCGGATCAGAAAGACCTGAAAAAGGCGGAAGTCAATATCCAATTGGGTGTAAAATATCTGAGTGAATTGCTGAATGGCTTTGAGGACAATATAATATTGGCGCTGGCATCCTATAACGCCGGCCCGGGAAAAGTCAGGCATTGGAAGGAAGTTCGTTCCCATTTAAAGCCTATGGAGTTCATGGAAAGCATTCCTTTCAAGGAAACCCGGGATTATGTGAAAAAGGTCCTGCGAAATTATGTCATTTATAAAACTCTCTATGGAGAGGGTGGATTTCACGATTTTCAGGGCATATTAACCGTCAGGAATAATTGATATGGTCTCCTTCGATACCGTCGCATTTATCATCATTGGTCTCAGCATTCTCTATTCTGTCTGGAAGGGAATGGTGAGAGAGGCCTTTTCACTGGTGGCTCTGGTGGCGGCCTATCTGGTGGCCATAAATATGTATTCGGATCTTGCCGGGGTTATCGGCGGAATAATCACCCAGGAGACCCTGGCTGATGTTGTCAGTTTTATCGTGTTGTTTCTGGCCGGTCTGCTGTTGGTGGCCCTGATGGGACGCATCGCAAAAAAATTCCTTCACGCCTCGCATGCCATTTCAGGGTGGGACCGATTTCTGGGCGGTTTTTTTGGAATGGCCAAGGGCGTCTTACTGCTGATTGTTTTCATGTTTCCCCTGCAATGGTTCGATGAAACCTATGCCCGTTGGACAGAGGACTCCCTGGTGGCTCCTTACCTTGAGGGCTGGGTGAATGATATTCGTGAAAATGTGGAACTGGAGCCGGGATTCACCCGTACCCTGCCCGGTTCTTTAAAAGGGGCGCGCCAAATGATGCCCAGCCTGGAAGGGATAAAAGAGCGAATGTCCGAACAAAAGGCAAAGCTGCAGAAGAAAGTTTCGTCCCTTTCCGAAAAAAATAAAGAAATTCAGGAACCCGGGTCTTCATTATCCGATTCAGATATGCCTCCGCAGGAAGATTATACGGAGAAGGACCGTGAACAACTGGAACAAATCCTTAATCAAATAGAACAGAAAAGCGGGGACGATCAGTAACTCAGGGCAACCCCTGACCCATCTACTCACCCTTAATATTCCCTTCCTCGATCCATACCCACTATGACCACTCGAATCAATTTGAATGGTGATATCCAGCAGGATGCGCATATCTCGGTTTTCGATCATGGATTCTTGTTTGGAGACAGTGTTTATGAAGTGGTCAGCACCCATCACGGGCGTCTGTGCTTTGTCTCTGAGCACTTGCATCGGTTGCGGAATTCCGCCAGCGCCATTTCTTTGGATATCCCTTTAACGGATGAACAACTGATCCGGGAAATCCACAAAACCGTTGAGGCGGCGGGAAACGCGGAGTCGTATATCCGGATTGTCATAACCCGGGGCGTGGGAGAAATCGATATCGATCCCGAAACCTGTTCGAATCCGAGTGTTCTGATTTACGTTAAACCCGCCATGAAGTATCCCCAGGAAAATTATACCGACGGGATCAAAGTCGCCCTGGTCTCGATTAAAAGAAATCCCAGGGAAGCGTTGAACCCGGGAATCAAAACCGGAAATTATCTCAATAACATTCTGGCCAAGATGGAAGCCCGGAAGGCGGGCGCCGCCGACGCACTGATGCAGAATCCCACCGGACAACTGACCGAATGCACCACCAGCAATTTCTTTTTTGTCCGTGATCAGCGCCTGATGACTCCTTCGCTGGATTGCGGTATTCTGTCAGGGATCACACGGGAGGTGGTCCTGCGGCTGGCCCGTGAAAATGGCGTTTTGGCGGAGGAGGGCGAGTGGCCTCCCGAAATTCTCCAGAATGTGGAAGAAGCTTTCATTACCGGGACTGTTAAAATGGTGATGCCGGTTACCTCCCTGGATGGCAGGCCCCTGGGTAACGGCAAACCCGGCCCCATCACCAAAATGATGATGCGGCTTTATCAGGATGTCCTGACTTCTCTTTAACCGGATTTCATTTAAATATCTGGAGGCGCGGTGGCTCTTCTGGCAGGTCTGACCGGTGGCATGGGCTCCGGAAAATCAACCGTCGCACGTTTTTTTAAAGAACTGGGCGCCCATGTGCTTGACGCCGATGTGATCTCCCGCTCGCTGGTGGAACCCGAACAACCGGCCTGGCAGGAAATTATCGATCTTTTGGGAAAAGAGATTTTGCGCGACGACCAGACTCTGGACCGGGGGAAAATCGCCGATATCGTTTTTAACGATCCTAAGAAAAAAGAGGCGCTGGAGGCCATTCTTCACCCCAGGGTAATGGCGGAAGAGCACGCCCTTTACCGTGAAATCACCAAAAAAGAACCCGACGCGCTGGTAATAATTGATGCCGCCCTGTTAATTGAGTCGGGAAATTACCGTAAAGTAGATAAGGTGATTGTTATTGCCTGTGACGAGGAAACTCAGATTAAGAGAATCATGGCCGAAAAATCTTTTTGGCGGGAGGATGCCGAAAGAAGACTGCGTCAGCAGATGCCTCTGGAAGAAAAGATCAAATTCGCCGATTATGTGATTCAAAACGATTCCGGGTTGCCCGAATTGAAGGAAAAAGTCGTGGAGTTGTTCTCTCAATTGAAAGAGATGGCGGTATAAACTATGGCGGAAGAACGAATAGGCGGGATACCGGACATGGACCTGCGCGAGGCGGAGGAAATCGAGCGCCTCTTGAAGGAAGAAGAGGAAAGGTCGGAACAAGAAGCAATTGAGGCCCATCCCTTAAGGAAGTACATTAATAAAAAACTGGTATTGGGAGCGGGTGTGGTGGTCCTCCTGGGATGGGGGATCGTTTGGGGGGTGCTGACCCTGATTGAAGAGAGCGCCCAGGGACCACAGGTTTCCGAGGTGGAGCAGGGGCCGACAGGCCCAATAACTCCCGCAATGTTCCTTCAGGTTAAAAAACCGAACATCTATCTCCTCGAACCGTTTTTTATCCCTATCCTCCACAAAAACAAGGAAACGGGAAAATTCCTTCATGTAACCGCTCATCTCGTATTGAGCAACCACCGCCTTCACAGGGACATTGATAAGGTCCGGCCTTTGATTCGTCAGAGTGTCTATGCCCTGCTCAGTCGGAAAAAGAGCAAAGACCTTGATAAGGGGGGTGTTAAGATTGAAGAGAAGATCAAACGGGAAATTCTGGCGGTCTCCAATTCCTTTCTTCTCAGTGGCACCGGTACCATCACCAATATCGTTTTTACCGAGTTTATCATCCACCCCTCGTGAGACTTTGACAGACGCTCTGGCTGGCTTGACTTCCCCGGACAAGGTTGTATATTGGTAGTGTAAACCTTTAATAAAAAAGTGGTTATCGTTATGCCGGTCATCAACCCCACAAATCTCCAGCAGGTTTTGCAGATGAGTTCCGCGGTGGAAAAAGTGCAAACCCAGCAGGTGCAACATCTTGCGGCCGATCAGATCCAGGATCAGGAGCGCGATTTACTGGATGAAGCCAAACGCATTGAATTGCAAGACCCTGAAGGCAGCAATCCGACCGAGCCGGTTCATGAGGATGAAAGCGGCCGTCGCCGCCGTCGCCTTCGCATCAAGAACCCCCCCCAAAATGCCGAAGAGGAAGGAAAAGGGAATCTGCCACCCCGGGGAACCGTGGAAGAAATCCAGGGGTCCCATCTCGACATAGTGGTATAACCCAAAACCCTGTCCGGCTTATGTTGTCCGAAAACCTTTCTCCCAATACCCTTCGCCCGATTTTTTCCAACGCCCTGACGCTCAAGCTTGAGACCATCAAACTGGACGCCTTCATCCAGAGTTTTTCCAAAGGCCAGACACTTTCCGGAAAAGTGGTGCAGGTCCTGCCCGGGCAAAAAGCGGTAATGGAGATTCAGGGAGAAAAGCTGTTACTGCAGTTTCCCCGGCCCGTTACTCAGGGACAAAATATAACCATCAAAATTGAACAGATTCATCCCAACCTGGTATTGAAATTAACGGAGCCTGCTTCCCCCGCTGTGGGTTCCCGGCAGGAAGCTGGAACCGCGAAACCGCAAAATTCAGATAAAACATCCATTCAAAGCCGAGTGACCGATTCCCTGCCACCGGCCCCGGCCGGGAACAAAAATCCTGGGCCGAGCGCCCCGGCCCGGGAAACGGCTCCCAGCCTATTGGCTTCGCAGAACAAGAGCGTTAGCGATCCGGTTTCGCAGGCTGACTTAAAACGCCTGGGCATCGAAGTGGGGCAAAAAGTGAAGGCTGAGGTTCTACGCGTGGTGGACCGTGAAACCCTGCAGGTCCGTTTCAAAGGGAATGAAATCACGGTGAGAAATACCTCTTCCCAGAAATTTCAGCCGAGCGAGCCGGTACATATTAATACAAGGCCCCATGCCCCGGGAAAGTTCATTTTGGAAGTGGAACCTGTGCCGCCTGCCGCCCACCGTGCGCCACTGGGATTGTCACTACTAAAAAATTATCTTCCTACGCGGCAACCTTTTATTCAGGTGCTTTCGGGACTCAAGGAAGTGTTTCTGGATGGGACCTCCAATCCGCTAAAGGGGCTGAACATCGATCCCGGTCAGCTGGAGCAGTTGCGGGCCAATCTTCAAAAAATAGTTTCCAGAGACTTCAAAGCGCCGGATGCGCCCCGGTTGAAAGAGATTGTGGACCGGAGCGGATTCCATTACGAAGCGAAGGTCAAGGATTTTGTAGCGGAACCCGCGCCCTCCCATAAAAATGCTCTTTTGGAAAGCGATTTAAAGGGGCAATTGATGCGCCTGGCCCGGCAATTGGAGCAAATGCCCGCCCCGGCCACGGAGAGCGCACCCTCGGACAAGTTGATTGTAAAATTGATGGCGCAGGTGAATCAGGCCGTAAGTAATATCGAATTACAGCAGTTGACCCATCATTTTTCCAGGGAAGAACAGCATCCGGTGCTGCTACAGCTTCCGGAAAATCTTTTAGGTGAAGAGGACCGCTTTAAAATTTATATCCTTCCCGACAAGGGTGACGGATCGGGGCAGGATTCCGATCCTGAAAACCGGGTATTTAATCTGGTTTTTCTGCTCAACCTTTCGGCCCTTGGGGATTTAAGAATTGAAACCCGTGTGTATAAAAATGAAATTTCGATCCTGATCACCGGATCGGATTCCGCGGTCATTCAGTTTATTCAGGCGCATGTGCCGGAGCTGGAGGACTCCTTGAAGGAAGAAGGATTTTCCCTTTCCGTGACCAGCCGCCATCAAACTGACGTTGAGATGGAAGTTCCCGATAGCCTGGGTCAACTGTTGATCGATAATCCCATACAGATGGTGGATGTAAAAACATGAGCCGGAAAAAAAATAAAAACCTGAAGTCGGCGGTGGCCTTAAAATACCAGACGGCGAAAGACTTCGCTCCCAAGGTGACCGCCAAGGGCGAAGGACTGGTAGCCGAGCGCATTATTGAATTGGCCCGGGAAAACCAGGTGCCTATCAAAGAAGATCCCGATTTGGTTCAAATTCTTTCCCAGGTCGACATCAATAAGGAAATTCCTCCCTCCATTTATAAAGTGGTGGCCGAGCTTCTGGCTTTTGTTTACAAACTGAACAAGCAGTATCAGGGCATCCCGGGAAAATCTTCCTGACCCCTGGAATTCGAGAAAACTTATCGGACCCTTTTTCAAGGCTTTTCAGCCTCAGCTTTTTTCAGCGTGGGTTAGATTAATAGAACATTAAATCGGTTGACTCTCCCCTCGAGGGTTTGTTATCCTTTAAATACAAAGATTTGAGAGTAATTCCTCAGGTCTTTTTTTTTGCCCTTAACAGTCCATTCCGGCTCAAGAGGGTGTTTTTTTGAACCTGATGGGGCGATCCAGCTAAAACCGTGTATTCTTTCCCGGTAACCCGGCTATGGAAAACGGTTTTTTAAAAAGGACTTAGTGCTTTGATAAAAATAATATCCGGATTTCTAGCTTTCCTGTTGTTGACAGGAACAGGTTTTTCACCCGCCTTTGCCGCCTATCCCGGTGACATATACAGTTCCGAGGAAAAATTCGATTTTACCGTACCCGTCGGTCTTGAAAGCCGGGTCCGATTCTGGAAAAAGATTTACACCCAATACTCCACCCAGCACGTCGTCATTCATGACCAGGATAACCTCGATATCATTTACGAGGTGGTTTATATCGGAGAGAAGGCTCTGTCCTCAAGAGCCCGCAGCCGGAAATTAAGGCCCTACATAAGAAAATATAAAAAGATGCTGAGGAAACTCGCGAAAGTTAAAAATACCATCAACCTGACTTCTGAAGAAGAGCGGATCTTCAGAATGGTCAAAAGTAATTTCTATAAAGCCTCCAGGAATATCCGTCTGCAACTGGGGCAAAGAGACCGCTTTGAAGAGGGTTTAAAGCAATCCGGCCTCTACATGAAAGAAATCAAAAGAATTTTCAGGGAAGTGGGGGTACCGGAAGAATTGAGCGTTTTACCCCACGTGGAATCCTCTTTTCAGCTCAAGGCCTATTCGAGTGCCGGCGCCGCGGGAATCTGGCAGTTTACCCGGAGCACCGGCCGCCGTTATATGAAGGTCGGTTATGAAATTGACGAGCGGAGAGATCCCATTATCGCCGCCTACGCGGCCGCACGGCTTCTAAAATATAATTATGATCAATTGAAAAGCTGGCCACTTGCTATTACCGCCTATAATCATGGCGCGAATGGAATGCGGCGGGCGAAAAAGCGGCATGGGGACGGTATTGTAAAAATTATTGATAATTACAGAAGCCGAAGATTTGGTTTTGCCTCAAAAAATTTCTATTCCGAATTTCTGGCGGCGCTTGAAGTGACCAAGCATCCCCGGCAGTATTTCCCCGGGATTGTCATGAAAGACCCCATTCCCTTTATTGAATTTCCCATTGATGATTTCATTCATATTTCCACGTTGGAAAAATATTTTGAGATGAGCCGGGAGGAAATCGCTCAATTCAATCCTTCCCTGAGGCGCCCTGTTGTTTCGGGCAAAAGAAGAATTCCCAAAAATTATACATTCAAGGCTCCGGTAACGCAGGAATTTGATTTTAGTGCAGTGTATGCGGCTATCCCTGCAAACCTGAAATTCAATAAGCAGGTTCGCGTTCGCTGGTATACCGTCCGGCGGGGAGATACTTTGAGCACGATCGCCCGGCGCCTGCGGACCTCCGTCTGGAAATTGAAGGACCTGAATATGATTCGTGGATCGCGGATCTATAAGGGACAGGTTCTGGAAATCCCCGGTAAAGCTTACAAAAAAGGGTCGAAAACAAGGGTGGTCAATGTGGTCCATCCCAAACCGGATTGGGGACATGTCGAGATACCTGATGATATAGAAACCATCCAGTACCGTGTTCGCCGGAGAGACACGCTGACTCGGATCGCCCGTAAATTTGGAGTTCATGTCAGCGTTCTGGCTAAAATGAACACGATGGAGGATCCTCATTCCCTCCGGCCCGGCCAGCGTATTAAGGTTCCCAAACCGGGGACGGACTTTGAAGTGAAGCTGGCCATGGCCGCTACCAAGAAGGAACCGGCTGCGAATCAACCCAAATTGGAAGTCCAGCTGAACGGAATTCCGCCGGGTGAAAATACCATCGTTGCCAGCACCACAGGACCCGTAGAAAAGGATACCCAGATTGAAGCTGTCCTGTCCAACCTGGTCCGGGATTCCGGTCAACTCAATAAAAACCGTCCCGCATTCCGCCCGGTAAAGTTCGTTACGGAGAAGCATAATGATTATCCAGTGGGCCTGATCAAGATCGATTTTGACGAAACCTTGAGTCATATTGCCGACTGGGCCCGGCTTTCTGTAAGAGAATTGAGGCGCCTCAATAACCTGAGGAGAAGAGGTAGCCGAATCAATGTCAATCAATCGATCAAGGTTCCTTTCCGAAGAACCAGCCCCGAAGAATTTGAGCAAAAACGGCAGGAATACCACAAGGCCATTCAGGAAGACTTTTTCAGTAATTATCAGGTGGAGAAAGTGATGATTCGTAAACTGAAAAAAGGCGAGACCCTGTGGGAAATCTGCAACGACCTCTATATCATCCCGTTCTGGCTGCTCAGCAACTACAACCCGGACCTAAATATCCATTCCCTTCATGCTGGAGAGCCCATCTCCATTCCTGTCATCTCTGATAAACGTTCCTGATTTTTATATTTCCGGCTGTTCCGGCATAGTCTCGAGAGCGGTCTGAATGGCCTTGAGATGTGCTTTTACGCGGATATCCATCGGGAAGGAGGGCGATGTTTCCATTGTAAACACATGGTTACAGCCTTGTTGATTGGCATACAGAGCCATGGGCCACCACTCCATCTTCTCTGGATCATTTAAACGGCTCAGCAATCCCCGCTCGGCGGGAAGCTCCTCAATTTCGCCGGCCAGATTAAGCGGATGAATAACTTCCACATGGTCCAGAATGACCCTTCCCAGGGAAGTCAGCGGGCTGTATTTATCCTTCTGATACAGATAATAACCCGGACTGTCCACATCCTCGTGAAGCTCCAGATCGAGATGGTAAGGCGGGGTCAATAGGGATTGAACAAAAGCCACCTCCCGCGGCGGATGACTCTCTTTGAATTTCCGGTTGAGGTCGATGTCGTCCAGATTGTTCCGGGACCCGGCTTCAAAACCATGGGGATTAATACAGGGAAGAAGGGTGAATTCCCACTCGCTCAGGAAGTTTTTATAGAGATGGTTTTCCAGAAACACACAAACAGCTTCCACACCGGCGGGTTCATCTCCATGAATTCCGGCGGAAATCAATACGCGCCGGGGGTTGCCTTCTCCCAGCACGATTTTGACCAAAGGATGAGTCCGGCCACCCGCTGAAACCGTATCCACCTCGATCATTTCGCCGACCGGATTCAAAGCGGTTTTGAGGCGGGTTAAAATTTCATCGAAATTTCTAATCCGTGAATGTGCCATGGGAACTTATAAAAAAGGGCCGAATTAAATCCGCTTATCCGTATATTCGCATTCCCGGACAATGGCGCAGTCGGCGCACAAATAATTTTTTGCCTTACAGACATAACGCCCATGAAGTATCAGGAAACGATGGGCCTGCTTCAGCCATTTTTTGGGAGTGATTTCCAAAAGCTTCATTTCCGTTGCCAGTACATTTTTTCCCGGCGCCAGGCCTGTCCGGTTGGCGATACGGAACACATGGGTATCCACTGCGATGGTCGGTGCGCCGAAGCCTTCGTTCAACACCACGTTGGCCGTTTTACGTCCAACGCCAGGCAGACTTTCCAGCGCTTCCCGGCTTTCCGGGACTTGTCCATCATAATCTGCCAGCAGCCGGCGGCAGGTTTTGATAATATTTTTTGCCTTGGTTGGGGCCAATCCAATTGTTTGAATGGATTTTTTAAGCTTTATTTCACCCCGTTTCAAAAGTGCCTGCGGGGTCGGGCATTTTTTAAACAAATCGGGAGTAACGGCATTGACGGCTTTGTCCGTTGCCTGGGCGCTCAAAATCACGGCGATCAGCAACTGAAAATGGTTTTTATAAACCAGTTCCGAACGGGCATCGGGAAAACTCCGGTGCAATTTTTCGTATATTTTGCGAACGGTTTTAGAGTCCAATGGAATTTCGGAGATAACGGGTTATCACTAATAATTGATTAGATGCCGAAGGCAGGAGGGGAGATTTATTTTCCGCTTTTGATACTACGGGCACAACGGACTCCGACAAGAAAACTTTCCGTGGCATCGGCCATTCCCGGGTGACGGTTTCCCACACGAATCAGGGAGGCATCATCCGGCCAGGAGCCACCTCGGATCACATGATGACTACGGCGATCTTTCGGACCTTTGGGGTTGTTCCTGGAACTCTTCTGGTAATAAGTGGGAGAGTACCAGTCGGATACCCATTCCCAGACGCTCCCCAACATATTGTGCACGCCCCAGGCATTGGGTTTTTGGCTGGCCACCGGGTGATGCATCCGGACCGAATTGGTGGCATGCCAGACATAATCATTGATCTCTTTGCCAAAGGGATTATCCGCCTGGCTGCCCGCCCGGGCGGCATACTCCCATTCCGCTTCGGTCGGGAGCCGTTTGCCTTGCAGAGAGCAAAAGGTTTTGGCATCGTCAAATCGGACATGGTCGGCGGGCCAGTCATCATTATATAATTTAGCGGGATTCCGGCCTATGATCTCCTTGAATTTTTTTTGGGAAGCCTCATATTTGTCGAGATAAAAGGCATCGAGGCAGACTTTGTGGACCGGCTGTTCACGGTCGTTTTTCTCATGGTCGAAATAATGATGGACTTTAGCGGTTCCCATTTGAAAGCACCCTTTGGGAATTTTAACCATATCCCTGTCTGGCTTTCGGGCCTGGGAAATGGCAGGAATCAACAGGGTGCACAGCAAAGTCGCGGTCAAAATATGTGTTTTTTTCATGGGCGAAATTTTACTTTTACTGGCGAAAAAGTCAAGGAGAGGATTAAAGAATCCATGATAAATCTTTTATATAGCGACATTTTCCATTAAACTGGTGGTGAACTCAAACAACCTTCAGGCTAAAACCATGAAACCAGGCAAATATTTTATCCTGACAATTATTTCTCTATTTGTCATTGCCGCCACCCATTCCGCCGCTTCCGCCTATTATAAAAAAAAGGTTCAAGTTCAACCTTTTCAAAATGTTCCCGG